>DAOQII010000342.1:0-1586 GCA_035339455.1 Chitinophagales bacterium | reverse complement strand
GTGTTGTGTTGAAAAAATGGAACTGGCAGCGGCTAAAAGAGATACTCGGAAATGTGTACCGTTTTCAAGTGATTGATGAGGATCATTTTGATGTAAAGTTCGTTTTTGTACTGAAACCGCTTAATATTATTGTAGCAGTCGGCTTGCTTTTATTCTTTTTTACGATGCTCAATTTCTTCTTAATCGCCTATACTCCGCTAAAACAATATATACCCGGCTATGGTTCTACAGCGGGCAGAAAAAACCTGATAAATCTGAACATGAAAGCCGACCAGCTGGAAAGTGACTTACATTCCGGAGATAAATACATTAAAAATTTACAAAATATATTAAACGACAAAGTCGTTGTAGATGTTGTCAAAAAAGATATGCCCAAGGTAAACGGCGATACGGGTATGCTCAGTATGAAAACAGATGATGAAGCTCATTTTATTCAGGAAATGGAAAAAGGACTGCAAAATTCTGCACTTAATGCTTCTATTCAAGAGAGTAAACAATCGGTGCTTTCTTCCTTATCGCTGTTTCGTCCTACCAAAGGCAAGCTGATCAGTGCATTTAATCCACAAACAGGTATCGAGATGGCGGCTCAAAAAGACGAACAAGTCTTATCACCGGTATCGGGCATCGTTATCAATGAAATGCCCTTATCAGGTGCAATTATCATACAAACTGAAAATCAACTGGTTTGCATAGTGAAAAATCTATCCGCAGTTTCAAAAAAAACGGGTAATTTTGTACAAAAGGGTGATGTTATAGGAGTAGCAGGGTTTGACAAAACAAAAAAAACATCATCTTGCACACTGGAGTTGTGGTATAAAGGACAACCACTGGATGCAGGAAAATATTTACACGAATAAATAGAAGAAACATTAAACATTCATTATAAACCATTTAGACCATAATCATTAATTCAAGCGTATGTTTTCAAAAAACGGTATAAAAAGCAATGGTGATTCATTAGTAGCAAACAGAATAACCGAAGGCACAACGGTAATCGGAGATATAAATGCACAGGCTGATTTGCGAGTAGACGGCAGAATCAACGGCAATATTTTATGTAATGCCAAAGTAATTGTAGGCAATTCTTCTCAGATAGCGGGCAATATAAAATGCACCGATTTGACTATTGAAGGAAAACTGAAAGGTAATATAGAAGTAAGTGGAGTATTATTTTTCAGATCTTCTGCCCACTTTGAAGGTGATGTGAATTACAAAAAACTTATCGTAGAAGAAGGTGCTCAAATTTCAGGTTCACTCACCAATACATCAGGAATGTCAAAATCAGCTACCCAATCAACAGTACAAAATGGACAAACCACAAACGCCTGATGCTGATATCAAAAAAACCAATCAATGGCTGCTCTATACGGGTATGGCGTTTGAGATGTTTATGACTATCGGAATTTTTGCCTTTCTGGGTAATTTTTTAGACAAGAAACTAAATACTGCTCCATTTTTGCTAATTTTTATGTTGCTAATCGGTTTGGGAATTGCCTTTTACCGGGTCATGTTAGCTGTAAAAAAGATGAAATAAGTATTTCAATGTACAAAATTTGGTTTTTCATCTGGCTAATCGTTACCATTTT
>DAOQII010000341.1:0-1609 GCA_035339455.1 Chitinophagales bacterium | reverse complement strand
ATAGATAGCCTTTCTCTTGAAGCGATAAATGCGCAAGCCAAAAATACAATGATGGAACATCTGGGTATTGAAGTAACTGAAATTGGCGATGATTATATCAAAGCGAAAATGCCGGTTGACCATCGCACACACCAGCCGATGGGATTACTGCATGGAGGTGCGCATGTGGTTTTGGCAGAATCTTTAGGCAGCATGAGTGCCAATTTTTGTCTGGATATCACCAAAGAATATGCACTGGGATTAGATATCAACTCTAATCACATCCGAAGTGTAAGAGATGGGTATGTATACGGAACAGCCCGACCGATTCATATCGGTTCAAAAACTCAAGTTTGGGAAATAAAAGTGACAGATGAAAATGATAATTTACTGAATATTTCCCGGCTGACGATGATTGTTTTGCAGCATAAAGTTTAATTTTTCTTTTTACACACAATAAACGCTTTCTTTTTACCTTTACCTATAAACATCTGTTGCTTCGTGTTGCTGCAATATTAGCCTTATTCTCTTTTTTGTGCCATTCATCGCTTGCACAACAGCCTGCTTTTGATTTTAAACAACTTTCTAATCTGAAATCCAAGTCCTTTGTACTTCATGCTGATACGCTTGAATTGGATAGTTTGAGCTTGTTTCCCAATTCAATTACGATTAGAAATTTAGCCAATAATACACTACTGTCAAATGAAATTTATCGATATGATGCGGCTGAAAACCGGCTTATCTTTTTGCCGGATAACAGACCGGATTCCATAATGCTTAGTTATCGTGCTACGCCTGTAAATTTTTATTCGTCATATCAACACAAATCCTTCAATCGCATACGGCATACTGATTCTACCTTACAACAATACTACTATTTTTACCAACCACAACAAGTAGAAAAGAATGCATTTATTGATTTCAGCGGATTGAATTACAGCGGTAATTTTGCGCGCGGTATTCAGTTTGGCTCTAATCAGGATTTAACGCTGAACTCCAATTTAGATTTGCGCCTGAGCGGAAAAATCAGCAATAATATTGAAATAACAGCAGCACTTTCTGATAATAATATTCCACTTCAACCCGATGGCACTACACAGCAAATCCAGGATTTTGACAAAGTCTATATCCAACTAAAAAAAGATCCGCACATCATTACCGCAGGCGATTTTACGGTAAAAAACAGAGAGGGTTATTTTATGCGTTTCGTCAAGCAAATGCAAGGGTTGTGGTATGAAAATAAATTTGTGTTCAAGAATAAATTAAAACTGCAAACCTCATCAGCGATTGCGGTTAGTAAAGGCAAATTTGGTCGCAATATTTTTCAAGGGGCAGAAGGCAATCAAGGACCATACCGCTTAATTGGAAATAATAACGAAACTTTTATCATCGTATTAGCCGGAAGTGAGAAAGTATACATAGACGGGAAACTGTTACAACGTGGCGAACTCAACGATTATATCATGGATTACAATAGCGGTGAATTGGTTTTTATGCCTCGTTATTTAATTACAAAAGATTCGAGAATTGTTGTGGAATTTGAATACACCGATAGAAATTACTTGAGAACGAATGCAAATGAAGCTATAAGATTGGAATACAAAAACCTGACCGCATACACGCAACTTTA
>DAOQII010000340.1:0-1651 GCA_035339455.1 Chitinophagales bacterium | reverse complement strand
ACACTTTTGCCATCATGTTCCTTTTATTTGCGCATGCACTACGCACCAGCCAGAATATTGATTGAACACAATGCCGCTATTGCACTGGCAAGTGATTTTAATCCGGGCTCATCGCCGAGCGGTAATATGAATTTTATTATAGCACTGGCATGCATACAAATGAAAATGCTGCCCGAAGAAGCCATCAATGCCGCTACACTGAATGCTGCTTATGCCATGGAGATTCAAGATATAATGGGCTCTGTTTCTAAAGGTAAAAAAGCCAATCTCATTATTACAAAAAAGCTTTCTTCCTTAGCATTCTTGCCTTACGCCTTTGGTTCTAATTTAATTGACAAAATAATCCTCAACGGAAAATTTATTTAACATGCAGCATTTCAAATTTATTCAAAACAACTTGTTCGCTTTTACTAAAATCAGAAATGGTGAAACAAAAATTGGCGAAAAAATTCAGTTGATTGAAGAAACCTCACAATGGGAAAAAGAAATCAGAAAATCGAAAGCCCGTTTTGTGGTATTTGGTATTTGTGAATCCATAGGTGTGCAAGCCAACTTCGGTATTGGTGGCACCGAAACAGCCTTTCATTCCTTTTTACAGGCTTTTTGCAATGTTCAACAAAACCAGTTTTTGCAAGGCGAATCTATATTGTTGTTAGGTAATTTCGACTTTTCACCTATACTTAAAAAAACAAAAGATGCATCAGTTGAATATCTGCGTGATTTGGTAAATGTGATAGATGAAGAAGTAAGTTTTTTGGTAGAAGCTATTGTGGCTCATAATAAAGTGCCGCTCATTATTGGTGGAGGACATAATAATGCATACGGCAATATAAAAGGGAGTGCAAAGGGAATGCACCGCCAAGGCAAGATGGAACAAATTAATGTACTCAATTTTGATGCTCATGCAGATTTCAGACCATTGGAGGGCCGGCATTCCGGTAATGGTTTTCACTATGCCATGCATGATAATTTTTTACATCAGTATGCCATGCTGGGCTTGCACGAAAATTATATGACACAAGAAATGTGGGGGCGAATAAAAAAGAACGACAGTATATTGCCCATTTTTTTTGAAGATATTGCTATCCGCAAAAAATATGCGGGTAAAAAAGCTATAGAACTCGTCTTGCAATTTTTGGATAAAACTCCTTGCGGTGTAGAAATCGATTTGGATTGTATTGAAAATGTGCTAAGCAGTGCCATGACTCCTTCCGGATTTTCAGTGACAGAAATCAGAAAATACTTGTACCAATTTCAGAGCAAAATTAAGCCAGTCTATTTACATATTTGCGAAGGAGCAGAAGTACTTTCAAGCGGGAAAACACAGCCAACAATTGGCAAACTAATCACCTATTTGGTTACCGATTTTATTAAAAATTACAATGGGTAAATTTTATTTCTTTTCGGCTGTTATTCTACTGACATTTAGCTTGTTTTCCTGCAAACGCATCGACCGTTGCGAACGCGATTTTAATACGGATACGATTGATACGGTACAAAAAATTTGTTTTGGCTCGTGCAGCCGTGAGTGGAAAGATGAACCAATTCTAAACACGATTGTCAGCGAAAAACCGGATATTTTTATTTATCTGGGTGACAATGTTTATATAGACTCGGAAAAGAAAAGAGATTTCGAACGGAAATATTTCAA
>DAOQII010000339.1:0-1680 GCA_035339455.1 Chitinophagales bacterium | reverse complement strand
AACCGACGATGAACATATATTGCGACAAATGAGTTTGATGGGCGAGTATATCGGCATGGCTTTCCAGATAAAAGATGATTTATTTGATTTTGGCGAGGCAGACATCGGCAAGCCCAGAGGTATCGATATTAAAGAACGGAAGATGACGTTGCCGCTCATTTATACGCTGAATAATTGCTCTGCTCAGGAAAAAAAATGGATTATCAATATCGTGAAAAATCATAATGAAGACAAAGCAAAAGTGAATGAGTTAATACGCTTTATAAATACACATGGCGGCATAGCCTACACGGAAAAGAAAATGCTCGAATACAAACAAAAGGCATTTGACATTATGCTTACTATGAAAGAAAATACGGCAAGACAAAGCCTCATGGATTTAATCAACTATATAACAGAACGCAACTATTAAGTTTGAATTACGAAGAAACAATAAACTATCTGTACAAGCAGTTGCCCATGTTTTCGCGCATAGGAGATGCTGCCATCAAAAAAGATTTGACTAATACGCTGTTGTTATGTACAGCTTTAGATCATCCGCAAGACAAAATAAAAACTATCCATATAGCAGGCACTAACGGCAAAGGCAGTTGCTCGCATTTGCTGGCTTCGGTGATGCAGGAAAACGGATATAAAACCGGATTATATACTTCCCCACATCTGAAAGATTTCAGAGAACGTATAAAAGTGAACGGCAAGGTTTGTCCTGAAAATTTTGTAATAGATTTTGTAGAAAAAATAAAACCGGAGATTGAGCGAATACAACCTTCTTTTTTTGAGATTACGGTAGCCATGGCATTCGATTATTTTGCTAAAGAAAAAGTAGATATTGCCATCATAGAAACCGGATTGGGTGGTCGCTTAGATTCTACAAATGTCATCCATCCTGTTTTATCTGTTATCACCAATATTTCATTAGATCATACTGCATTATTGGGGAATACGTTGGAAGAAATTGCCTTTGAAAAAGGAGGTATTATCAAAGAAAACACCCCTGTAGTCATTGGAAAACAGAATGTAAATACGGATGGGATTTTTGAAAAACAGGCAAATGAAAAACAGGCAAAAATTTATTTTTCAGCTAATGCTTTTTCTTTTGGCAAAATTGATGTACACGATAAGTATTCCGATTTTTATTTTCATGGGGAAACGGATTTTTTTATACGCAGTGATTTGAGAGCTGCCTATCAGCAAGAAAATATACGCACTGTTTATATGGTTTTGCAAGTCTTGGAAAATGAAAAAATCATGCAATTAAATGCTAAGAAAAATGCAGCGGGATTTTTGCATTGCACAACCAATACACAATTTCAAGGACGCTGGCAAACTTTATCGAATAATCCAAAAATCATTGCAGATGTGGCACATAATGAAGACGGCGTAAAAAATATGCTGGAACAATTGCAAGATGAAAAGTATAAGCAATTGCATATTGTTTATGGTGCAGTTAAAGATAAAGATGTTGACGCTATTCTAAAATTATTACCTAAAAGTGCACATTACTATTTTACCGAGCCGCCTGTTCCCAGAAAATTAGAGGCTACTCATTTAGCGGAGAAAGCAAAAAAATTTTCATTAAAAGGTAAAATTTATGCGCATCCAAAATTGGCATTAGCTGCTGCTAAAGCTACTGCAAAAGAAAGCGATTTAATACTGGTAACCGGCAGTTTTTTTGTATTG
>DAOQII010000338.1:0-1694 GCA_035339455.1 Chitinophagales bacterium | reverse complement strand
GGAAGTATTGCTTAGATAAAGTACCGCCAAAACTCTCAGAAAATTTCTTTAAAAATAAGGCTACATCAGCCGGAATATCTTTTGCTTTCACATCTTCATCATTTTGTGTAAGCATAATTGTACCGACACCCAAATAATACCAAAGTCCCCAAGTAGCAATCAACATACCACCAATACGCAAAGCATAGCTGTCATCTACACGTTTTAATACATCAAAAGGAATAGATTTATGCTCAATTTCTTCAGCAGCATGCCACAAAAATAAGTCGCGCATCTCATCGGGCATTTTTTCAGAAATATCCTTGTTGACGATGCCACTTTCAGCCAGCATAGCGGTATAATGTTCAAGAGCAACAGTTACACTAAGAGCCAGTTTGTCGCCGAACCTGTTTTTTATAAATGTTTTACGTGCCCAGCTTTCTAAACCATTCCAAGCAGTTTTGCGAAAATATTTGACAAAGCGCATCGGATTGATTTGCTGTTCTTCCATGATGTCCCAAAACTTTTGATGTTCTGCATAATGCGTACCTTCTTGTCCGATAAAATTGTCAACACGTTTTTTCAATTCAGGGTCATTCTTATATACATCAGCAAATGCTTTCACACTTCTTATGAAAAATTTTTCACCATCCGGGAAAGCCAGATGCTGTGCATTCATAAAATGTGTAGCTATAGGATTTTCGTTATACCAATGTTTTGGAAATGGATTTTCAAATACAAAATTTACTTTACGAATTTTTGCTTCAGGTTTCTTCTTGGTTATTGTTGGCATATAACTTATTGTTTAATCAAAAGTAAACTACATCATTTCAAAGGACAATTATCTTAAGATAATTAGCAGTTACATCGCTTATTGCTTTACAAATGTAAATTTTTGATTTTGACTGATTTTAACTTGGTTTTTCATGTTAAGCTGATTTTTTTGATTGAAATATGCTGTTTATATAATTTGTACCGTTTTATTATGTCTGATTTTTTTCTCAATTTCATGCAATAATTTTGATGTATGAAAATATTTTGCGTAGGCTTGAATTACAGAGAACATATTGTAGAGATGAAACATTTTGCGTTTCCGGAAAGCCCGGTGATATTTATGAAACCGCCAACAGCTTTACTCAAGAATGGTCAACCTTTTTATTATCCGGATTTTTCTCAGGACGTGCATTATGAAGGAGAAATCGTATTGCGCATTGGCAAAAATGGAAAAAAGATAAGCGAGAAATTTGCACACAAATATATTGATGCATACACTTTGGGATTTGATTTTACAGCAAGAGATATTCAAGCATTACAAAAGAAAAATGGCTGGCCATGGGAGATTGCCAAAGGTTTTGACGGCTCTGCTTTTATAGGCAATTTTCAAGTATTTAATGCTGCTACTATGCCCATTTCATTTCGAATAGCCAAAAACGGTGAAACTGTTCAACAAGGAAATACTTCGATGTTGATTTTTAATTTCGATTCCATTATCAGTTATATTTCTAAATTTTTCACCCTACAACAAGGCGATTTGATATTTACCGGTACACCACAAGGCGTAGGTCCCGTAAAAATAGGTGATACCTTAGAAGGATTTATTGGAGAAACTAGTATCGTGAAATGTGAGGTAAAATGAGATATTGGTGATTAGAGATAAGTTATTTGTAAATATAAATTTGATTGACGATAGTATTTGACGAGAAACTTTATATATA
>DAOQII010000337.1:0-1729 GCA_035339455.1 Chitinophagales bacterium | reverse complement strand
ATTTTTACTGGACGAAACTCGCGAGCACATGCACAAGGCTCTTAAGCATTTAGAAGAAGAATTGCGCCACGTTAGGGCAGGCAAAGCTAGTCCGGAAATGCTCGAAGGTATTCATGTAGAATATTACGGTGTGCCAACTGCTCTTAATCAAGTAGCCGGTATTAAAGTCATGGACTCCAGAACACTGATGATTACTCCATTTGAACGCCGCATTATCGGTGATATCGAACGGGCTATCTTTCAAGGAAACATAGGAGTTACTCCGCAAAACGATGGTGAAAACATACGCATCACGATGCCTATCATGACAGAAGAAAGACGTAAAGAGTTGGTAAAACAATCTAAAAATCATGGCGAGCATACCAAAATTGCCGTGCGCGCGGCTCGCAAAGATTCAATGGAGATGGTAAAAGCCATGCAAAAAGACGGACTTAGCGAAGACTTGGTGAAAAATACAGAGCAAGATATTCAGCATCTCACAGATGAGCATATTGCCAAAGTAGACAAAATGCTCCAACTCAAAGAAGAGGAAATTATGCATATATAGTGATTAATCGTTAGGGCTTATTTTCTATTTCCGTATTACAAACCTGAACTCGTTATAAGGTTTCAATTTAAGAATAGTTGGTTTTATTATCATAAACTACATCCTTTTAATTCCTCCTCCTTGTTAAGTTGGAGATAAAATGCGAAATCAATTATTTTTTTCACCCAAACTCAAGTTGTAAAATAAAATCAATGTGCCATTGCCAGCGTAATAATGCTGATCTTGCATGTTTCAGATTTCAGCAAAGTTTGCGCACAAGCTTCTAAGGTAGCACCGGTTGTCAGTACATCATCAACCAATAAAATGTGTTTGTCATTTAGTTGATTCGATTTTCTTACTTCAAAAGCATGTTCTACATTTTCCCATCGTTCTATTCTGCTTTTTTTAGTCTGTGTGTCAGTATGTATATTTCGTATTAAATGCTTATCAGCTAAAGGAATTTTTAGTATTTCACTTATGCCATCTGCAAGCAATTTGCTTTGATTGTATCCGCGGATATGCTCTTTGCGAGGATGAAGTGGCACCGGAATAATTAAGTCAATCGGAGCGTATAAAGAATCTTGCTGTATGCGTTCGCCCATCACTCTGCCCATATATTCACCCAATGCCTTATACTCGCCATATTTGATATGATGCAAAATATGCTGTACCGATTCATGCTTAGAGAAGAATAAAATAGCAGCAGCAAATTCAATATTCACCCTGCCGTAAAATAATTTTTCAGCCGGATTGTCTTTTAGTTTTTCAAAGTGGGTATAAGGCAAGTCGAGCAGGCATTTTAAGCAGATATAAGCTTCATTTTTTACCAAAGCCGTTTGGCATCCTGCACAATTTTTAGGATAAAACAACCTGAAAAAATCAAGGGCAATATGTAGGGTGGTTGGTAGCATATTAAAACAAATTCCGGTAAAATTCTTCGATGGTCTTTATTCTGCTGATACTTAAATTCGTACTGTTTGTTTTCTGGTTGAATTTTGAAATGTAAATTTTAGAATAGCCCATCTTGTCGGCTTCAGACACACGTTGCTCTACTTTGTTTACGGCACGCACTTCACCACTCAATCCCACTTCACCACTGAAACAACTTTTAATACTGAGTGCCGTATCCTCATAAGATGATAGCAGAGCCGCTACTACTGCAAGATCAACAGCAGGGTCTTCTACTTTTATGCCTCCGGCAAT
>DAOQII010000336.1:0-1796 GCA_035339455.1 Chitinophagales bacterium | reverse complement strand
AACACGATAACAGGCTCTATAGGCATTTTTGGCATGATACCCAATATCCGCAAAACTCTCAACACGAAGGTTGGAGTTACTTTTGACGGTGTAAAAACAAATGACCATGCAAACTACATGACACTCACTAACGACTGGGATGAAGTAGAAATGAATGCCGTACAAAAGAGTGTAGAGCATGGATATTCTATATTTTTAAATCGTGTGGCAACTGGGCGAAAAATGGATACTGCTGCTGTGAACAAAATAGCACGAGGTAGAGTATGGACAGGCCAGGATGCACTAAATATTGGCTTAGTAGACGAATTAGGCAACCTAAACACGGCAATTAAGAAAGCGGAAGAATTGGCAAAACTGAAATCTTCGTCTGTGGTTACTTATCCAAAATCGAAAACGATGATCGAAAGTTTGATGAATCAATTCAGCGGTGAAAATGAATCTGAAGAAGCCAAACTTTTCAAAACACTAACACCACTATTAATAAAACAAAAAAATGAAGAACGACTGAATGCAGTAAATACCTTGCAATATTTAATGCCATTTGAGTTTAAATTAAAATAAAAAAATAAGTATGACAACAGTAAATGTATATTTAAATTTCAATGGAAACTGCGAGGAAGCTTTTTTATATTATAAAAGCATTTTTAACACCGATAAATTCCAGACATTTGTAAAATTCTCAGATATGCCTCCACATGAAGGTGCTCCACCAATACCTGATGAGATGAAAAGTAACGTCATGCATGTAGCTTTAAGAATCAGTGAAGAAACCGTATTGATGGGCAGCGACACCGGTGGAGAATGGGCACCTTATTTTAAGCAAGGCAATAATTTTTCAATAAGCATCTCAACAGACTCTAAAGAACAAGCAAATCATTTTTTTAATAAATTATCTGAGGGCGGAACTATCAAGATGCCAATCATGGATACTTTTTGGGGTGAATATTTTGGCATGGCAGAAGATAAATTCGGCATCAACTGGATGGTAAGCCACAAGCTTGGAGAAAAATAAAATTCTAGACCGGATGCTAGCTTAAATTTAAAACACTCAAATAACACTCATGTCAACAAATAAATTTTCAAAAACTATCACACAAGATCCTACTCAACCTGCAGCTCAAGCCATGTTGCATGCCATAGGGCTGACAGATGATGATTTCAAAAAAGCACAAGTAGGCATTTGCTCTACAGGATGGGACGGCAATCCTTGCAATATGCATTTGAATGCACTTGCTGCGCAACTAAAATCAGCTGTTAATAAACAAAATTTAATCGGTTTAAATTTCTATACCATTGGTGTAAGTGATGGTATTTCCATGGGCACTGCGGGCATGCGCTATTCTTTGGTTTCCCGAGAGGTTATTGCTGATTCTTTAGAAACCAATGCCGGAGCACAATATTATGATGGCATTATTTCCATTGCAGGTTGTGATAAAAATATGCCCGGAGTTATCATGGGTATGTCAAGATTAAACCGTCCGTCTCTGATGGTTTACGGTGGCACTATTGCCGCAGGTAATTACAAGGGACAAGCATTAGATGTGGTTTCTGCATTCGAAGCATTGGGACAAAAATTTGCCGGAAAAATATCGGATGAAGATTTCAAAGGTGTTGTTGAAAATGCCTGCCCCGGTGCAGGTGCTTGCGGTGGCATGTACACGGCCAATACGATGGCATCTGCTATCGAAACCTTAGGCATGAGTTTACCTTACTCCGCATCCAATCCTGCATTATCTGAAGACAAAAAGAAAGAAATACAAGCTGCTGCAAATGCCATAAAATTATTACTGCTATTG
>DAOQII010000335.1:0-1841 GCA_035339455.1 Chitinophagales bacterium | reverse complement strand
ACTAAATGGAATTGAATTAAAATAGGCAAATTGTTTATCTAATCGTTCAATAAAAACTTGCCATTCCTTACCCAATCTGGTAGGGCTGGCGGGCTGTCCATGTGTTTTTGCCAGCATAGCAACTTTGGCATATTGCTTTGCATGATTTTTCAGCAATTGAACAAGTTCGTTATATTTTGCAAGATAGACATTTTTAAAAAAACCGGCTAGACTTAAAGGTATGGCAGTATTATTGATGTCCTGAGAAGTGAGTCCGAAGTGGATAAACTCCGATTTCTTTTTGAGTTCTTTATTCTTAATACGCTCTTTTATAAAGTACTCTACCGCTTTTACATCGTGATTGGTCACTTTCTCAATTTCTTTAACACGCAAAGCATCATCCAAATTAAATTGGGTATATATTTTTCGCAAAGCGGATTTCTGGCTTTCGTTCAATTCTCCTATTTCATTAATCGCAGCAGACAGCTCAATAAAATATTCAATTTCTACAAAAATGCGATAGCGGATAAGGGCATATTCCGAAAAATAATCGGCAAGTTTTTCAGTTTTGCTGTGGTATCTGCCGTCAACCGGCGAAACTGCCATCAAATTGTGCATGGTAGATTTTTTGTAAAAATACAATTCTTTAAACAGCAAAAAGATTTAAGCGGGTAAAGTATTTGTGATTTTTTAGAAAGCTGTGAGATTTGTGCATAAATCAGAACAAAATGTAGCCAGTATAGTTTGTCAATGTAATGATAAATATAAAAGAAGCAAGTAGCATAATACTGAATTATAATTTGATTAATGCATACTTTATTATAAATATTGAAAACAGAATTTTAAAATAAGCTGAGAGCATAATAATCGTATATTGTTTATATTATTAATAGTAATCACTAATTTTTCCTATAGTCTGCATCTCACTTGTTATGTTATCCTGAATTTATCTTTTAGCTGTAAACTTCCTAAATTTGTAGTTTAAAACATAGCTCATGATTACAGTTTATCATAATAGCCGCTGTGGCAAAAGCAGAGATGCTCTTAAATATCTGGAAGAAAGAAATATTCCTTATACGGTTGTGGAATATCTTAAAGATACGCCTGACGAAAAATTATTGCAATCTCTTTTGAAGAAACTGAATATGAAACCTCATGATTTAATTCGTACTAAAGAAGCCATCTATATAGAGAACTACAAAGGCAAAATGCTAAGCGATGCCGAATGGATTCAAGCAATGGTCACACATCCCATTCTCATCGAACGTCCTGTTGTTGTTTTGGGCAATAAGGCTGTTATCGCACGGCCTACTGAAAAAATTGCCGAGTTGTTTTAATTATATTTTATTATTTTGTTCTTTCATGTCAACCATCGCTCAAAAAATACAGACAACTATTCATAACCATCACTTGATGCAACATGGTGCTCCCGTTTTAGTTGCTTGCAGTGGCGGTATCGATTCTATGTTTTTATGTGAAATACTACAAGAACTCAACTATACTTTTGGCATTGCACATGTCAATTTTGGTTTGCGTGGAAACGAAAGTGAAGGTGATGCCGCATTTGTAAAACAGTATGCCGAAAAAAATGGAATTTTAATTCACTCCATTAAATTTGACACATTAGATTATAAGAAGAAAACCGGAGTTTCTACACAAATGGCAGCTCGCGAATTGCGCTACACCTGGTTTGAGCAAATACGAAAAGAAAATGGTTATCACTGCATCGTCACAGCCCATCATTTGGATGACCAAATTGAAACTGTTATTTTGAATTTAGCAAAAGGCAGCGGCATTAAAGGTATACGTGGCATGTTGCCTAAATCTGGCCATGTTGTGCGTCCGCTTTTAGCTATTACTAA
>DAOQII010000334.1:0-1896 GCA_035339455.1 Chitinophagales bacterium | reverse complement strand
TTATTATTTTAATAAGAGTTATACCACCAGAATTGAATTGCCCTCTTTAAGTAATTTTGATAACACAAATGATTTTTCAATTAGTTTCTGGGCTAAAACTGATAATGTTGCGGGCTATGGTACTACTATACTTTCAGATGAGCCAAATGTATCTAGTGACAGATTTCAAATCAACATCAATTATTCTGGCTCACCGGTAAACACCAATATCTTCGATTACGGCAATATTTCAGGAGGCGGTCGTTTAGTTTCACCAGCATCAAGCGTTGTATTTAGCACATGGGAACATTATGTATTTGTAAAAAGCAGCACGGGTAATTTTATGAAAATTTATAAAAACGGTGCTGAAATTGCTACAAAAGCTGGAGTATCTACTAAATCAAATAAATCTAAAATAATTGTTGTCGGTGGTAGCCCTGCAAACACAGAACATGGAGATCAATTCTTTAAAGGTTCATTGGATGACCTTAAAATCTTCAACCGGGCTTTAACAGCAACAGAAGTAAATCAAATCTATAATGCGGAAAGATAAATAATATGGTCGTTCAAAAGCCTTAGTCCTATTTTTGTAGTTTAGTTTAGCAAGAGGTTTCCTGTATTGGAAGCCTCTTTTTTTTATGCCTGTTAAATCTTTCTGATATTATTTTCATCTTTTTCATTATCAATGGCAGATTCCTTATTTTTGAACCCAATGAAATTTTCATTCGCCATAATATTTGTCCTTTCTCTAATGTTTTTTTCCTGTAATTCACAAAAACCAACGAATTACGCAGGTAAAGGCAAGTATTTTGATATTTTGACTTATGTTCGGGAGGATTTAGCAAATAATATACGCAACAATTGCGGTGAAGAAAAAACAGTTTATCTCAACGGCAGACATGAAACACGAAAAATAGACACGGTGAACTGGGAGGATGAACTGGAACCTTTGCTCAATTGCGATATCAATTATCCGGCTTGGGATGGCAAATTTTTTGTGGACAGTGCAGCTACCAAATTTGCAAATCCGGGAACAATGCAATACTTCTATCGCAGTATAGATAAAAAAATACCTATTACCTCCATGACCGTCAATAAAGACTCAATTGGGCGGGTTATTAATGTAGTTATTCAAAAATCAGTCAAATCATTTCTGTTCTCGCACAGGCAGTCTATTGAATATATTCCTAAAAGAGGCTATTCGTTGAGAAGCGAACAAAAAACAAACTTATTTAACAGCGTAAGTGTTAATGTAGACATAAAATATAATTGTAAAGAGTAATCATGGCAAAAATTGATGCAAGAGTTTTTAAAGGTGCGAGAGATTTTCTTCCCGAACAGATGTTGCAACGTGAACGTATCGTTCATCTCATGCGCAGCGTTTTTAAAAAATACGGCTATGATCCGGTGGAGACCCCGGCTATCGAATACCTGAATGTCCTGACCGGAAAATACGGCGATGAAGCCGACAGGCTGATTTACAAACTCAATTACAAAACAGGCTCAAAAGATGAAGCCGCCTTACACTATGATTTAACGGTTCCATTTTCTCGCATGGTAGCCATGCATCCAGATTTGCCCATTCCATTCAAGCGTTACCAGATACAGCCCGTATGGCGCGCCGACAGACCACAGCCACATCAAGGGCGTTTTCGGGAGTTTTATCAATGCGATGTGGACTGTGTGGGTTCAGAATCTATGCTGATAGAAGCAGAATTAATTGCCATCAATTTTGAAATTCTTACTGCACTTAACATTCCGGATTTTCTCATTAAAATCAACAACCGAAAAATTCTGAACGGCATCACGGAATATATTGGCTTAGATAAAACCTATGTTTCTGAGGTTTGTACTTCTATTGACAAACTGGATAAAGTGGCTTGGACAGAAGTAGAAAAAGAACTTTCAGAAAAAAAT
>DAOQII010000333.1:0-1963 GCA_035339455.1 Chitinophagales bacterium | reverse complement strand
AGGTAACGCCATAGTTGAGCTTGCAAAATTCTTCAGCCTTATCCGAATCAAGCGGTTCTTGTCCTGCAAAATCATTACTCGGGCAACCGATAATTTCAAAACCTCTGTCTTTGTATTCCTGATACAATTTTTCCAGATCATCATACTGTGGTGTCAGACCGCACTTCGATGCAGTGTTCACTATCAGCAGAACTTTACCTTTGTAATCGTCCCAGTTCAGCGGCTTGCCTTTGGCATTATTTATTGGAATTTGGTATATTGACATCTTCGTTATCTATTATATATTTTGTACCATCTACTTTATAAACATCTTCCAGAAACAGCACATATTTTTCCATTTCTTTATCTTTTCCATTTGGCTCATAAACGGCTTTCATATCCAAATCATACATTTTGCCTATCACATTCCACCAGAAAGCTTTAAAGCCGCTTCGGTAGTCGCTCAGCAAGTCGTAAACTGTTCTGCCTGTTTCCCGATTGATGAGCAAGATAAGCATTTGTCCTTGTTTTCGTGTCAAATTTTTTAATGTATTTTCAAACTGTTCACGCAGCACTTTCTCGCAATCATTCAAATACTTCTTTTTATCCCGTTTTTTGTCCATTTGCGCCAGTTCTTCATCTACTTTTTTTGCTACCCTCGCTGTGCGCAAGGCATACGGATAAACGATACGCAGATAGCGCATTTGCCAGTCGGGCAAATTGGCTTTTTCCAGCCGGTTGGCATATATAATTACCGGCTCATAAACAATTTGTTCCAGCGTATCATCACCAATCACCATGCGGGGCAGGGTAATTGTATCGTATTTGTCAGTTGCATTTTGTGCATATGCATGAAATACGAAAATCGTTAACGTGGAGAATAAGAAAAAAAGTCTGGTTTTCATTTGTTATACAATATATTATATTTAACCAATTCTATGCCAAAATGATTTCTTAAACATTGTTAATGTACATTACAACCGCAGCGTTTGTAAAAGTTGGATCAAATAAGTATTCAGATTGGCAACTGAGCCCTTTAAATCCCAGTTTTCTTTATTTCTTTTTTCTACATAATTGGATACCGCTCTTATTTCTATGCCGGGTTTATTAACCATTTTTAGTACATAATAAAACGCTAAGCCTTCCATATTTTCTGTATCCGCCTGATATTTTTCCTGTATGATTTTTATGGTTTGCACGTTGCCGTGTACTTTGTTTACGGTAATCGCACTGGCAACTGGCAAATTTATAATGTCATGCACATGGTTTTTTATTGGCGCACAATGTCCATATTGAAATGCATCTTCTTTTTTTTTCAAAAATCCCAAATCAAAAAAGTCTTCAAACGTATCATCATTTTCTACACCAAAATCACCATAGGTTTCAGAAATGATTTGATAAACTTGACCAATGGGGAAGTTGCGGTTGAATGCCCCGCAAACTCCGGCATCAATATAAAAATCACGGTCGTGTTGTTGGGTGTAAATTGCCAGATGCGCTGCCGTATTGAGCATACCCATTCCCGTTATCAGAATATGCAGGTTGTCATCTACTTTCCACAAATCTGATTTTTCCGTTTTTTCGGCAGCAAAAAAATCCAGCAATGGCTGAACTTCCATTTGTGTAGCCGCTACTAAGGTAATACGCATGTGCAAAATTAAAATTTTTATTAAGAATAGCAGCCTGTTTATGGGATAGTAACTTAGATGTCTATCTTTGCAGGGTGATTTACCTGACCAGAAAAGAGACTTTCAATGCCGCACATCGTTTATATAACGAGCATTGGTCTGATGAGCAAAATTTTGAAGTATTCGGAAAATGTGCCAATAAAAACTGGCATGGGCATAATTTTAATTTATTTGTGACGGTAAAAGGCATTCCTAATCCCGAAACTGGATTTGTGATTAATGTGAAAGAACTGGGCAAAATTATCAAAGAAAAAATCATACTGCGATTAGATCACACGAATCTGAATCTGGATGAT
>DAOQII010000332.1:0-2064 GCA_035339455.1 Chitinophagales bacterium | reverse complement strand
AGTTTTACGGTATAACCATCTACTACAGGAAAATTCATCATGTCTTGCATTTTCTGCTGAAACGAACTGGTTTTCTTAGGTTGTTTTCTGTAAGCTTCTATTTTTGCTTTTATTGAATCTTCATCAATAAAGAATTTC
This sequence comes from Chitinophagales bacterium, assembly GCA_035339455.1. GTDB lineage: Bacteria > Bacteroidota > Bacteroidia > Chitinophagales > JADIYW01 > JADJSS01. The sequence goes on along the minus strand of DAOQII010000332.1, from coordinate 1,926 downwards.
TGCAAAATCCAGTTTTGTCCAACCGTTAATACATTAAACAGAAAATAGTAGTAACTCAACGCTGCGGGTTGCTTATTGAAAATAAACAAGAGCATGATTGGCATAAAATACTGCATCAGCTTCATTTGCTGTGCCATCATATCTTCCATGCCGCCGCCGCCGCCGCCGCCTGACATGGGTTGTGTTTGTTGCGTAAGTTTTGTAACGGCAATTGAAGAAACCGCCATCAAAATGGTAAATAAGCTGATGTGATTTCCTAAGAGTGATGAAATGACTGGAATATGTGTTGTCCAGCTAAAAATTGAGTCATAACTTGTTAAGTCTTGTGCCCATAAAAAAGATTGTTGTCTCATTTCTATTGATGCCGGGAAAAATCGGTACATCGCAATTAATATCGGCATTTGCAAAAGCATGGGCAAGCATCCGCCAAATGGACTTACACCTGTTTGAGCATATAATTCCATTTGTTTTTGTCCATATTCAGCCTGATTAGGATATTTCTTTTTCAATTCTTCCAATTCGGGCTTCAGTACTTTCATCTTAGCCATCGACATCGATGATTTGTAGGTAAATGGAAAAGTAATGAGCTTTATGATTACAGCTAAAAGCAGGATAATTATTCCATAGTTGGAAATAAATTTACTTAGAAAATGGAAAATCGGAATAATAAAATACTTGTTGATTAAGCTCAGTATACTCCAGCCTAATGGGATGATTTGAGTGAGGTTGACATCTAATTTTTTTAAGTCATTGTATTTGTTCGGTCCCAAAAACATTTTAACAGGAAAGGAAATTGCATTTGGATTCTTAACGGGAATAAATAGTTTTGATTTTACTTCTTTAATTATCGCTTGCGAATCTTTAGGTGTTACGATATTTAATTGTGTATTGGCACCAAAATTATCTTTTACGGCAATTAAGCTGGAATTGAAAAATTTTTGTTTGTAAGAAATCCATTTTAAAGGTTCTTCAATGGTCTTATCCTTATCAGACGTGTAGCTGTCATCTTCCTCTTTGTCATTCATAAAATAAACGCCGGAATTATACCGCTGGTCATCTATCCCTCTTTCTTGCGACGGGTAATTTTGTGCCCAGTCTAAGGTCAATTGTTTTGTATTGCCTAGTTCTGATCCAAGGTTATTCGCAATAAGTTCAAAATCGGCTACGTACCCTTTAGCATACACGGTGTATTTGTGTTGGTAAGTTTTGCCATTACCCAGGTTAAGTGTATAGATAATTTCTGTTTTACCGTCGCCGGTCACAACTTGAGAGGCATTATTTGATTCAAAATAAAGCTGTTCGGTTTGCACAGGATTTCCTTGTGCATTGAATTCGATATTAAAACCATTGCCATTATCATCAAATAAAATAAGCGGTTGTTTGGAAAACGTCTTATACTTTTTAAGATTTACTTTTTTTATAACCCCACCTTTATTGGAGAAAGTGAAAATGCAATTGTCATTTTCGATGTCGATTGTTTTCTCTATGCCGGAAGCAAAAGCACCAAATGTTCCCGCAACCGTACTTTTGGCAGAATCACTTCCTGTAGGTTTACTGTTACTTGCAGCCTGTAGTGTATCTTTTGCAGTGGCAGCAATGGAATCATGCTGAGCTGTGGCAGCCGTTTTAGGATGTGCTTTTTCATAATCGGCTTTTTCTTTATTCGTATAAACAACAAAACCAAAATATATTAAAACAATCAGTGCAATGCCAATAACCGTATTCTTGTCAAAATTCATAGTAAAAATTGAAGCGCAAAGCTACTAAAAGGATATGAATTTTAGGGTAGATTAAGGTTATTAAATAAAATAGGTTAATTTGAGGCATTATTTTAAAAATAGATCAACTTGAAACCCCAAAATGGCAGATAGCCAATATTTTGTTACTTAAATTTTAATTTATCTCTGTTTAAGACGCAGTTTTGTG
>DAOQII010000331.1:0-2066 GCA_035339455.1 Chitinophagales bacterium | reverse complement strand
GTATTCGAGCATTTTCTTTTCCGTGTAGGCTATGCCGCCATGTGTATTTATAAAGTGTATTAACTCGTTAACTTTTGCTTTGTCTTCATTATGATTTTTCACCACGTTAATAATCCATTTTTTGTCTTTTGCAGAGCAATTATTCAGGGTATAAATGAGTGGTAAAGTCATCTTCCGTTCTTTAATATCTATTCCTCTGGGCTTGCCGATATCAGCTTCGCCAAAATCAAATAAATCATCTTTAATTTGGAAAGCCATGCCGATATACTCGCCCATCAAACTCATTTGTCGCAATACCTGTTCATCATTGGTTGCCGAGGCTGCACCTACTTCGCACGCAGATGAAATCAGAGATGCTGTTTTATTGCGGATGATTTCATAATAAACATCTTCGGTAATATCCAAGCGACGGGCTTTTTCCATTTGCAAAAGCTCGCCTTCGCTCATTTTTTTTACGGCATTGGAAGTAATATGCAGGAGATTGTAATTTTTAGAATCTAATGCCAGTAATAAACCTTTCGACAAAAAATAATCGCCCACCAAAACGGCAATTTTATTTTTCCAAAGGGCATTAACAGAAAAAAACCCGCGACGCTCATACGCATCATCCACCACATCATCATGTACCAATGTAGCCGTATGCAGCAGTTCTACCAAAGATGCCCCGATATACGTATTCTCCGTTACTCCGCCACACATCTGTGCCGTAAGAAAGATGAACATCGGGCGAATTTGTTTTCCTTTTCGCTGATAGATATAATAATTTACTTTGTCGAGCAGTGGAACATGACTGCGCAAGTCATCCCGGAATTTTTTTTCAAACAATTCCAGTTCCTTTTCTATAGGCTGTTTTATTTTGTCAACAACACTGCTCAAGTTTTAAATTTTGCTTAAAGGTAAATATATTTACCAATTCGACTAAATAAGCAAGATGAAAAAAACACAAAATATAAAGATAAACGGACTGCATCAAAGACCTATAACATTGGATATTTTCAGTCATGAGGATGCCGATAAATCGCCTTTAGTATTATTTATTCACGGGTTTAAAGGGTTTAAAGATTGGGGACATTTTAACCTTATAGCAGATGCTTTTGTAAAGGCTGGATTTAGTTTCGTCAAATTCAATTTTTCTCATAATGGAACCACACCAGATGCGCTTGAGGATTTTGCCGATTTGGAAGCCTTTGGTCAGAATAATTTTACTATGGAGTTGGATGAAACCAAATTGGTTATAGATTATTTAGAGCAACAAGCTAGTAGTTCTCATTATGATTTTGAAAAATTGTATCTGATTGGTCATAGCCGCGGTGGAGGCATTGCGGTGCTTACGGCGTTTGAAGATAAACGTGTCAAGAAATTGATTACTTGGGCAAGTGTTGCTTCTTTCGATAATTTATTTAAGAGCATTGATACGGATAAGTGGAAAAATGATGGAGTTGTATATTCCTTCAATTCCAGAACAAAACAAGATATGCCCTTATATTATCAGCTTTATGAGGATTTCCGGGCAAATGCTGACCGACTCAATATTGTACAAGCGGCAAGCCAACTTTCGATACCCTGGTTGATTATTCATGGCAAGAGTGATACTTCGGTTGCTGTAAGAAGTGCGGAACAATTGCATGCATGTCAACCCAAAAGTGAATTGTTTCTACTAGAAGATGCGGAACATACTTTTGGAGGCAAGCATCCTTATAGTGATGAACACTTACCAAATGATACCGCATTGTTAATTCAGAAAAGTGTACAGTTTTTGATTGCCTCGTCCTAAGTAGGTTTATCCATTCTTACGTTTATCTGAGTGGAGTTTACGATGTGTGTGCTTAGTAATATTTCCTTTTTATTAAACTGATAATCAAAGATGCCACGTAGTGGCCAAACCTTTGATTGGTGGATTAGTTTAGTAGTGGTGCAAATTTAGTCTTATCAAGAGGAGGCTGTCTTAAAAGGGCAGTCTTTTTTTATGAATAATTGTTTATAAATACTTAATATTAATATACTATATTACTAATTTTATTTAGTATTTTTGCATATGCCAACGAAGAAAAAAGCAGCTCCGGTCT
>DAOQII010000330.1:0-2095 GCA_035339455.1 Chitinophagales bacterium | reverse complement strand
AACCACTATCCTATTAAATGTACTATTTACACAATTTTTTCAAAAGATAATTCTTTCTTCTTCTTATTTTGTTATTTTTGGTCTTATTCCCATTTAAAAAAATGACAGCGTTTATGAGTACTTTCTTTACTGCCGATCACGAACAATTCAGACAAACCATCCGACAATTTTTACAAACTGAAGCGGCTCCCTTTATTGACCAATGGGAAGCTGACGGAAAAATACCGCGAGAATTTTGGAAAAAATTCGGCGAAATGGGTTATTTCGGTTTATCTATGCCTGAACAATATGGTGGCAGCGGACTCGATTTCTTCTATGAAGTGGTCATGCTCGAAGAAGCTTCTAAAATGTACAGTGGTGGCTTTACCATTACTGCAGCCGTGCAAACATGTATGAGTACACCCTATATTTTGCATCATGGCAGCGAGTATCTAAAAGAAACTTTTTTGAAACCTGCTATTGCCGGCGATATGATAGGTTGTATCGGTATCACAGAGCCCGGTGCGGGCAGTGACGCAGCGAATATCCAGTTGCGGGCAAAAAAAGAGGGTGATTATTATATCTTGAACGGAACAAAAACATTCATCACTAATGGTATTTACGGGCATTTTGTTATTCTGGTATGCAAAACCAATCCCGATGCTGGATCTGCAGGAGTAAGCCTGATTCTCGTCGATTTATCTACTGAAGGAATTACCAAAAACAAGCTTAAAAAACTAGGCTGGCACGCCTCTGATACGGCAGAGCTTCATTTTGACAATGTACGAGTACCTGCTAAAAATTTGTTGGGCGAAGAAGGCAAAGGCTTCTACTATCTAATGGGTGGTTTGCAATTAGAGCGATTAGCAGGTTCTATCATGGGCTATGCCTCTTGCGAAGAAATACTAAGCTACTCCATGCAATATATGAATGAGCGAAGTGCCTTTGGCAGAACGATAAATAAATTTCAGGTATTGCGACATCGTGTGGCACAATTAGCCGCTGAAATTGAATGCGTAAAAACTTTTGTACTCACCACAGCCAAACAACATACCGAGGGAAAGTACGTGGTAAAAGAATGCTCGATGGCTAAATTGCTTTCTACTGAACTTGCAGATAAATGTATGTATCAGTGTGTTCAGTTTTTCGGTGGTTACGGATTTATGGAAGAGTATAAAGTTGCTCGTGCTTATCGCGATTCACGTATTGGTACTATTGGTGGCGGAACTTCAGAAATTATGCGGGAAATCATTGCAAAAATGGTGATGGATGACATTAATTATAAATCATCAGTTGCAAGGCAACCGGCAGAAGAGGCTAATCAATTCAATACTGTAGCGGATATCTTTTCCACGCTCCCATCCCGGTTTAAATCAGAAAAAGCTAAAGGTAAAAAACTGAATGTGGCCTTTAATTTTGATCATGCAAATTATTTCGTTTTAATTGATGATGGAAAATTAGACATCCAATCCGGAGTACCGAATATAGCAGAAGCTGTAAACTGCACTGTGGAAACTGATGATGCTACTTATATAGCAGTAGAAACCGGAAAACTCAATCCTCAGGAAGCGTTCATGACCGGAAAGATAAAAGTAAGTGATATTATGAGTATGATGGAATTTGGTGGTTTATTTAAAAAATTGACTTAGTCAATTAGCATTTAAATTTTCTGAAATATCATTTTTTGTCTTGAAGCATAAATTCATGTTTCATTATTATATCAGCACCAATTCAGACATTGATTATATCATATTTGTATTCAGAAAGATAGAGCATTCTATTTATCTTTTTTTTTAATTACATACATCTAAACTAAATTCTTACTATCTTGGTGTAAGCCTAACAACATGAAGCAACTCAAAATTTCCACCAAAATCACCTCACGCGATAGTTTTTCTATCGATAAATATCTCAGTGAGATATCCAAATTGCCTATGCTAAGTGAAGAAGAAGAAGCAGAGTGCGCACGCAAAATCAGAGAAGGTGATACCCGGGCTGAAGACAAATTAGTTCAAGCTAACTTAAGATTTGTTGTTTCCGTGGCCAAGCAATATCAAAATCAAGGTTTGGCATTGAATGATTTAATAAATGAAGGCAATATCGGATTGATAAAGGC
>DAOQII010000329.1:0-2144 GCA_035339455.1 Chitinophagales bacterium | reverse complement strand
ATTCGTAATTTGTAATTTGTAATTCGTAATTTGTAATTTAAACATTCAACATTCATCATTCATTATGTACCGCATCAACAACATACAAAAAGCAAAATCTGAATTATTTGATGTAGTAATTATCGGAGGTGGCATTACAGGTGCAGGTATTGCACTAACGGCTGCACGAAAAGGTTGGAAAGTGCTCATTCTTGATAAAGCAGATTTTGCCTATGGCACCAGTTCGCGGTCTGCAAAAATGATTCACGGGGGTTTGCGCTATTTACAACAGTTACAGATAAAACTGGTGAAAGAAGCCTTGCAGGAACGGGAACATTTGCTCAATGAATATCCGCACTTAGTGAAGCCGCAACCATTTTTTATGCCAATATACAAATCTAAACTGACGAAGTTGAAATTGGGTATCGGACTTTCAGGCTACGATTATCTTTCTGGTATAAGCAGTATGCCCAAACATGCCGAAGTAGATTTGGAAGAGATAAAAATGCGATTTCCACAAATCAAATCCGAAAGTTTGGTTGGTGGGTTTATCTACTATGATGCCAAGACAAACGATGCGCGATTAGTAAACGAAGTGATGCAGGAAGCCGCAGATTTAGGAGTAGTCGTACTTAATTATTTAGAGCTGACTGCATTTCATCATGAAAAGAATAAAATAAAACAAATCAGCTGTAAGGATAAAATTTCAGGTCAATCTATTGAAATAAAATCAAAAGTATTTATTTCTGCTACGGGTGTATGGACCGACGATTTGATGAAATTGTTGAATCCTGCTGATAACAAAAAATACATGGCTCCCAGCAAAGGTATTCATTTGATAGTTTCTGCCGATTTTTTCCCGAAAGATTGTGTGATGCTTTTGCCAACCAGCAATGGCGATGGCAGAATGTTGTGGTGTATGCCCTGGGATGATAACCTGAATGTAATAGGTACTACCGATACAGATTACAGCGGATCACTGGATATGATGCATACGGACGTTGATGAAGTACAGTATATTCTCGATAGCATCAATGCGCAGCTAAATGACAAACAAATAACTAAAGATGATATATTAAGTGTCTATGCAGGCTTACGTCCTTTAATTAATGATAATGACGAAAGCAAGAAGAGCAATCAGCGTTCCCGCGATTATCAGATATGGTGGAATAACGAAAATATGCTTACCATTTCGGGTGGCAAACTCACTTCATTTTTGTCGATGGCGGAGAATTGTATAAAGACTATTGAAGAAAAATATAAAATTGAATCGCTGGAAAAAGATGAAATTTTATTCTCATCTTATATCGACATGTATAAGCACCGATATGGCATTAAAAATGCCACACTGATAGCAAATATCATTCAGGAATCTGCAGAAAAACTTAATGATACTAAATTTTCTTATCCTTATACCGATGCGGAATTTATCTTTTTCATTCGCCATCAGTTTGTACAAAAAATTGATGATTTGCTCACTCGCCGTACACTGGTTACTTACCAAATGCAACAATTTGATGAAGTTTTTGTTCAATATATTGCAGATTTAATGGCAAAAGAGTTAAATTGGAATGAAGAAAGAAAAACGAGTGAAATAAATGCATACCGTATAGAATGGCAAGTTATGCATTCGTGGAAGTAAGTTGATGTTGTTGCAGTAAAAAAAACACCTTATGAAAATTGCCTTCTTGTTAAATGCCACAATTCGCAAAAAAGAAAAAGTAATTGCTGAAGTAAAACAGACTTTCAGCAAACATGAAATTGAATTCTTTGAATCTGAATATGCAGGTCATTTTTTTTCACTACCTCAGTTAATATTAGATAAAGGGTTCTCCATTTTGATAGTTATCGGTGGGGATGGCACGCTCAACGAAGTCATTAACGGGTTAATACAAGCTTGTAAACTTTCCGCTGACTCCATTGACTGGAAACGAATTGCCACGATTAAAATTGGAGTTTATGCAGCCGGGAGCGGGAACGATTTTATTAAAACAGTGTATAAAGACAATCAACTTTATTCTCTTAAAAAACTTATTGAAAATGAATCGTCGCAACTTATAGATATTGGATATGTTACATTTTTCGACCCTTCAAACAATCCTGCTTCCAGATATTACATGAATATAACCGATGTGGGTATGGGTGGCGAAGCAGTAATGCTCAAA
>DAOQII010000328.1:0-2157 GCA_035339455.1 Chitinophagales bacterium | reverse complement strand
ATAAGTGCCAGTTGTTCTTCTGATTTGGAAAAATATAGTTTCTTCCGGAATATTCGCATACCAAATTAACATGTATTGTGCAAACCAAGTATAAGTCCAGAATACGCTGATAGCAAACATCAATTTGGCAACATCATGTTCATGGTTAGCATTTACTCGCGGTAAATACCCTTTTGATTTCAAAAAGTTCATCAATAAAATTACAATTGAAAACATCGTTACGGCAGCACCTGCCATTGTATTCCATGTAAACATGGTACTATACCAGTGTGGCTGAATAGACATTGACCAATACCAAGTAGCAAATGTATTAATGACAAAAGAAATAATAACTATAGATATTGCTGCAATCATACGTGATGATGAAAATAATTTTCTGGACGGATTGCTATCCATTCCTGTTAATGTTTTCCACCACTTCATAAACATCAGCACACAAGATGTAGCTATAATGATACTGAAGACCCAGAAAGATGTAGGATTAAGGAAGTCATGTTTTGAAGCTAATATCGGGTCATAAGCTGGTGATGCGGGATTATATAAATCTTCATGCATCCACTCAAAAATATCATGACCGAAAACAGCAAACATCACAAATAACAAAACTAAGAACAAGCCTATATTGCTTGCCATAGCTAAAGGAATTTTCTGAATCTGTATTTGCCAGCCACCCCATGCCAGAGTAGCACCCGCCAAGAAAAAAAGAGCAGCCAAAGCGATATAGAAACCGAAGTAAAATACGTTATACGCATTGAACATAACGACTTCTTTCACTGTTACTTCTTCAGCATGATGACCACCTTTGTGTTCAGCAACAGCTTCGTGTGCAGCATTTTCAGTAACTACATGTTCCGTTTTTGTACCATGCTCTTCATGTGCTTCTTTTTTACCTGCATTGGTAAATAACACCCCTAATATTAAAAGTACCACACCTATTGCAAATGCGATGAAGATATTTTTTTGCGTGCCAGCATCTAAAACATATTGATTATTATTCATTGCAATCGAAAATTTATAGATTTTTATTTAGTAATAGTTGAATCTGTTGATGCACTTCCGCCTTTGCTTGCATCTTGCAAGGCTTTGACATAAGCCAATACCAACCATCTTTCTCTGTGATTAAGCTGAGAAGCATACGATCCCATCAAGCCTTTACCATACATTAGCGAATGATAACGCTGCCCTTCAGGTTTTGTCATTAATATATCTGAAAAATAAGATGGCGGTGCTGGAAATTTATTGATTTGCACCAAATGTCCCTGACCATCCCCCTTATCTCCGTGGCAAATTGCACAGTTTACGGTAAACAAATGTTTTCCATTTCCTTCAATTTCATCTTTAGTAAAAGTAAAAGGATTGGTTATTGCTGTAGCAGCTCTGGCATATTCTGTATCAGATAAAGGATAAGTATAAGTACCTCTGGCTACACTGCCCACAGGTGGCAACTGATTAGTTTTGCCATCTTTAAATACCGGGTTTGGAGAACCTGCATCATAGGCTATAGAGTTAACCATATCAGGCATATACTGTCTGCCCGGCTTTTTAGGACTTCTAATACAAGAAGCCAATACCGCAACAGCTGCAAACAAAATGATAAACGATTTATGAGACATGTTAAACTTCTTTTTGATATACTTCAATTGCACCTTCTTTTTTCAATAATTCTGTCACTGCATTTACATAGGCATTATCTTTAGCAGCATCTAATTCAAATGTCAATGCAAACATGTTATCCGTAGTTCTTTCATCTACGATTTTCGGTTTTTTACCCGGATATAACTTACACAAGTAATAAAAGGAAACTGTCATACCCACAGCTGCGGCCAACACCGTTTGTTCAAAGGTAATAGGCACATAAGCCAATAAACCCCAATACGGTTTGCCACCCACATTTGTCGGATAGTTAAACTTGTTGATAAAAGTTATCATACTTAATGCGAATGTCAAACCTGTAGCTCCAAAGAAAAAGCCTGCAGTATGCAATCTGGTTTCTTCCAAGCCTAATGCATGTTCCAAGCCATGTACCGGAAATGGAGTATAGGCATTTGAAATTTCGTAGCCATCTTTTCTGATACCTTTTACAGCATGTAATAAGATGTCATCATCATTAAAAATGCCGACTAAATATTTTTTTGTATCGCTCATAGTATTATAATA
>DAOQII010000327.1:0-2171 GCA_035339455.1 Chitinophagales bacterium | reverse complement strand
TTTCGAACGGAAATATTTCAAACTTTGTGAAAAATCTTCTTTCCAAAATTTAATTCAGTCTTGTAGAGTTTTGGCTACATGGGATGACCATGATTACGGCAAAAATGACGGTGGCAAAGAGTACCCGCAAAAGGCAATGTCGAAAGATATCTTCATGAAATTTTGGGGCGAAGAAAATAATACCGAGAGGCAATCTCACGATGGGATTTATACATCCTTTTATTTTGGCAATGACAGTCAGCGTATACAAATCATCTTGTTAGATTGTCGCACGTTTAGAGATAAACTGGCAATAGATGCGGATGGAAATTATATACCGCAAAACAACCCGGATATGACGATGCTGGGAGAGGAGCAGTGGGCATGGTTGGAAAATGAATTGCAGAAGCCTGCAAAAATCAGAATAATTGGCAGCAGTACGCAATTTGCCCGCTCCTACAACGGCTACGAAACATGGGCAAATTTCCCGTTGGAACAACAAAAAATGCTGGCTATCATCAAGCGTACACAAGCTAAAGGTCTGTTTTTTATATCGGGAGATGTGCATTTGGCAGAATTATCCAAGATGAGCAACCCAGCTAATTATTCCATTTATGATTTTACCTCCAGCGGTTTGACGGAGATTGAAGAAGTAGATATTCCAAATACTAATCGTATAGGTAATTCTGTATTCGATAGTCCAAATTTTGGAATAATCACCATTAACTGGCATCCTCCGGTGAAAATTCAATTTACCATTGGCACCATCAGCAATAGTAAATTCCTGAATTACACGATTAATTTATCTGATTTGCAGTAGAAAAAAGCTATACACTGATATCCAGTATCTGCAATTCCATGCTGCCTGCCGGAATTTGTATATTCACTTTCTCACCTTTTACTTTGCCCAATAAAGCCGCACCGATGGGAGATTTCACTGATATTTTCATCAATTTTAAATCGGCTTCTTTTTCCGATACTAAATGATAAGTAAATTCTTTTTTCATTTTGGTATTCAGCACCTTCACTTTCGATAATACAGACACTCTGGATGTATCAATTTTGCTCGGGTCTAATATGCGGGAATTGCCTATATCCGATTGTAGTTTCTTTATTCTTACTTCTAATAATCCTTGTGCCTCTTTAGCGGCATCATATTCCGCATTTTCAGATAAGTCGCCTTTTTCACGGGCTTCAGCAATGGCTTTGGATGCATTAGGACGTTCTACACTCATCAAATGATTGAGCTCTTCTTTCATTTTTTCCAAGCCTTCTTCGGTAACATACACGATTTCTGTCATCTTATTTCTATTTAAATTGAAAAAAAACGACACGTTCCTTTTGGGAACGTGCCACTGAATCATGCTCAAAATTAAACCTTTTTTTGAAAATGTCAAGTGTTTTTTATTTTTCCTTATTTCTTAAAAATCCAGACATCAAAAACAAGAAATGTCATACTCTATTTTGTATTTTTGCATCGCAAACTTTTATTATTCATAATTTAATCAGGTAAAAAAATGGGAAAAGTGTTGATTATCGGTGCAGGTGGAGTAGGCAATGTAGTGGTACGCAAATGCGCTCAAGTTTCAGAAGTATTTACAGATATTACTTTGGCAAGCCGAACAAAAGCCAAATGTGATGCGATAGCAAATGACATCAAAAACGTACATGTGAAAACAGCTCAGGTGGATGCAGATAATGCTCAGCAAGTGGCAGAACTTATACGGTCCACGGGAGCAGAGCTAGTCATCAATGTGGCATTGCCATATCAGGATTTACCTATTATGGATGCTTGCCTTGAAACGGGTGTGCATTATTTGGATACTGCAAATTATGAACCTAAAGACGAAGCCAAATTTGAATACAGCTGGCAATGGGCTTATCAGGAACGATTTAAAGCTAAAGGTATTATGGCCTTATTGGGTTGCGGATTCGACCCGGGACAATCACAAATATATGTAGCACATGCTGCCAAGCATCATTTTGACGAAATGCATTATCTGGATATCGTAGATTGCAATGCCGGCGACCATGGACAAGCATTTGCTACAAATTTTAATCCTGAAATCAATATCCGCGAAATTACGCAAGATGGAAAATATTGGGAAAACGGCGAATGGAAAATCATTCCGGCAATGTCCATACACAAACCGATAGATTATCCTAATATCGGACCAAAAGAATCGTATGTG
>DAOQII010000326.1:0-2184 GCA_035339455.1 Chitinophagales bacterium | reverse complement strand
GGGCATATTTTCCGGCAATATAAAGTGTGCAAAGCGATGGTATCACGTATGTGTTGTAATAATCTAAGAGTGATTTGTGGGCAATGGCATCAATGGTCGCATCCGTTGATGCATAACCATAAGGATGATTTTCACCAAACAACAACTTACGGAATGTAATATCGGCGATATAGTCGTTTTTTTCCAACGCTAATTTTAATTGAGATTTGGCTTTCTGCTGTTCGTGTGTAATCTCATTTTCAGGAAAATTAATTTCGTTTAAACAAATTAACAGCAACCCTAAGGTGGCTTCCAGATGTTTATTCATGCAACTTACCGATACCGTAAAGGTATTGTAGCCCACACCGGCTTTTATACTGCTGCCCAGAAATTCAATTTTTTCACTAAGCGCATGGGCATCAAACTGAGTAGTTCCGCTTTTGAATAAGCGAGCTGTAAATTCGGCTACCATTTGTTGGGGTTCGACCCATTTTCCGGCATTAAAAACCAAATCCAGTTTCAAGATGTCGTTTTTTAACCCATTAAAGCCGTGTAAAACTATCCCATTGGCAAGCACTTTCGTGTCGGGCAAGGCAGGTTGTATTTGTTGTATATCGTGGATGGGAGGCAGATTCATAATGCTCGTTTTTTTTAGTCAGATTTATTTTTTCAAATAATACAGTGTATTGCTTTTTTCTTTTACAAATAAAGATTTTGCATAAGCCTGTACATCTGCCGAAGTGATATTCGTGTAAAATTCTTCTTCTTTATTGATGAGTTGGGCATCGCCTAAAAGTTCATAAAATGCCAAACTGATGCTGCGATTCAATAAACTCGAATCGGAGAAATTCATGTAGGTGAGCATTTTGTTTTTGCATTTTGTCAACTCATTTTCGTGTACATCGCCTGTTTTCAGTTTTTCCAGTTCTTCCCAAACTAATTGCTCGGCATACGTCATGTCGATATCCTCTTTTACTTTTCCTTCAACAGTAAAGATACCCGTTTCCACACTGCCGCTGATATAGCAATCTATCTCTATGAAAACCTTTTTTTCTTTCACTAATTTTTTTTGCAAACGCGAGGCCGTCCCGTTCGATAATAAATCTGAGCAGATATCAGCTGTATAATAGGCTTTATTCAGCCTGTCTTCCATTTTAAAGTTGATAAACAGCGCACTGAAAGGCACTTCTTCGTGTACTGTTTTTGTTTTTGCAGCGGTTTGTTCCGGCTCAGTAATCAGACTGTGTTTAACGGAAGTAGAAGAAATTGCACCAAAATAATGCTGAACGAGTTCTTGTGTTTTATCCCAGTTGATATTTCCGGCTATGACTAAAATCGCATTACCCGGCTGATAATATTTTTGATAGAACGAGCGCACATCATCTAATGTAGCCTCTTCGATATGTTTCAATTCTTTGCCGATAGTAGGCCATTTATAATGGTGTTTTTCATACACCATCTCTCGTATAAGATGCCACACATCGCCATAAGGCTGATTGATGTAATGTTCTTTAAATTCTTCACAAACTACTTTGCGTTGCACGGATAAACTCTTTGTATTGATGTTGAGTTGCGTCATTCTGTCGGCTTCGAGGCAGAGTGGTATTTCTATATTTTCGGCAGGAACGATATCATAGTAATTGGTATAATCGTTATTGGTAAACGCATTGTTTTCGCCGCCAGATTCTTGCAAAGGTTTATCAAAATCAGGGAAATTCTTTGTTCCTCCAAACATCAGATGTTCAAACAAATGGGCAAACCCGGTGCGGTGTTCATCTTCATCTTTCGCACCCACTTTATACAACGTGTTTACCACAACAAAAGGCGTAGTGGTGTCTTCATGGTGAATAAGTGTAAGTCCGTTGTGTAATTGTATGCTGTTAAATTCAATCATTGCGCAAAAGTAAGGATATTTTGCGACTCACAACTTGTAGTAAAATATGGCGTAATGGACATTTTTCAGGATAAATTCTCTTGAGACACCTATATTTATTGATTTTAAGCTTTTTAAAAACAGCAGAATATTTATGCATCCAAACATCAAAACACAGGTAGATACTGGCTATCAAGGCATTAAGAAACAACACATCAACAGTGAGCTTCCTAAAAAACGCAGCAAGAGAAATCCTTTGACAAAGGAAGACAAAATACAAAATCAAAAGATATCTTCCAGTCGAGTGTTAATAGAAAACATTATCAGAGAAT
>DAOQII010000325.1:0-2190 GCA_035339455.1 Chitinophagales bacterium | reverse complement strand
CAAAGTGGTAATAAGACCCGACAGTGGCGATCCGGCAGACATTATTTGTGGCAATCCATCCGGCAAAACCATAGAAGAAAGAAAAGGAGTTGTACAACTTTTGTGGGAGGTATTCGGAGGTAAAGAAAACGCAAAAGGCTATAAGGAACTCGACCCGCATATTGGTGCCATTTATGGCGACAGTATTAACATGGAACGAGCCGCAACTATTTGTGAACGCTTAAAACAAAATGGGTTTGCATCTACCAATGTCGTATTGGGAATTGGCTCATATACTTATCAGTATAACACACGTGATACTTTTGGTTTTGCGATGAAAGCCACGTATGGTGAAGTGTATGGCGAAGGGCGGTCTATTTTTAAAAGCCCTGTTACGGATGATGGTACTAAAAATTCAGCCAAAGGGCTCTTGAAGATTGTAAAGCATAAGGGTCAGTATCAATTGATTGATAATGTAAGCTGGACTGAAGAAAAACAAGGAGAGCTTATAGAAGTATTTCGTGACGGACAACTTTTAGTCAATCATTCATTAAAAGATATTCGAGCCAGAGTAAATAACGTTGACCGCTGATATATTTAAAATTACACAGCATCAGTAAGCTTATTAAACAAGCTCAAAATGCCCTTTTCTACCGTTTGGAATTCGGGTTTTTGTTGAAACCTGCTCACAATCAGAAAATTGCAAGATAGCCCTTTGTCGGCTAATTTTTCTTTCCACTCCTGTTTATGCTTTCTTACCGCTTCGCGCATTTGTCTTTTGATGCGGTTGCGGTCTGTGGCGTGTGGAAATGATTTTTTAGAAACAGAAAATGCAAATTTCAGCAAATTTTGGGTTGCTGTTTTTTCTGTAAGATAATAAATGCGAAAAGATGGATTTTGTACAAATAACTTTTGCCCAAAGAGCAAATCAATTTCTTTTTTGCTTTTCAGGCGTTCAGTAGCGGTGAAAGTGAACCGTATGTTTGAAGTATGTTCAGCTATTATTTAGTGTGTTTTTCGTCAGATACAGACAATTTTTTTCTGCCTTTAGCTCTGCGGGCACTCAATACAGCACGACCACCTTTTGTTTTCATACGCTCGCGAAAACCGTGTTTGTTTTTCTTCTTTCTTACCGACGGTTGGTATGTTCTTTTCATTATGGATGATTTCTAAAAGATTAATAAACCGACATGCAGTTTTCCACAAATCGGGAGGCGAAGATACGTTTTTTTTGTTTAAAACTCAGAAATTGAGCTAAAATTATTCTGATTATCTAATTGTTATGCCAAATGATGCACGAAAAACCGTCAGCATATAATCAAGATGTCATTATACGCTTTTAAAATTAATCCTAAAGCAAACAGAATCCAAGTGATTCTTACTAATTTTACGGATAAACTTCATTCATCATGCGCATTTTCTTCTTCTTATTGATATTAATGCTGTCGGGATTTTTTAAGTCGGTTTTTGCCCAGGATGATATCGTGTTGGATTTAGATTCCATAAAAAACATAAAAACGACCCGGTATTCTACCATAAATGAAGTGGGAGCGAACATAAATGTATCCGGTATGATGATACAAAAACTGCCCGGAACACAAAAAAAAACAACACTCCAAACCGACAAACCCGGCATGCTTTTCAGAACGGTACACGGAGCATTGATTAATCCCAATTTGTTTATCGGGGCAGGCACAGGATTCGATTTCCGGCCTAATGGTACTAATGGTACCAGTTACTATTTTTTTACATTCCCGTTTTTTGCCGAATCCCGGGAGTATTTTTTGAACGGCAGTTTTCGCATGTTTGCTGCGCAACGTCTTGGCGCATCTCTTTATGTTGATTCCTACTATTTGAAATACTACAAGAAAACGTCGTCCAAAGGGGCGTTTATGGAAATTTTATTTGGCGGACGATATGTAAAACCCGGCAAAAACTTTGCCCTGCACTTCAGCGCAGGATATCGCTTCCAGCATTTGCAGCGCAAAGTAGACGTGCAAAGCGTAAGCGGAGGCACAAATATCCAGATTTACTCCAACACACCCGAAATCACCCTCAAACATTACATACCCATCACCATCGGCATCACGTACTAATCTGAGATAGTGTAAAGAAAAACAAGGTGAAAAAATAGTTGATTTTTTGCATTTCACTCCAGATTAACAAGGAGGAGGAATCACAAGGAGACATCCCGATTATATCGAATGAATT
>DAOQII010000324.1:0-2221 GCA_035339455.1 Chitinophagales bacterium | reverse complement strand
TTATAGCACGGTTGTATAACATCTCGCTTAATTCAATGGAGTACAATTGCTCAAAATTATTTTTTTGTATTTCCATCATATCACCCAAATAAGTACCCGTTTCTACTAAGCACTTACATTGATACAGATTTTTATATTCTTCAATAGCCACTTGTTTTACTTCATGAGGAGTAGGAGTGGGTTTGCCATTTTTTATCCAGGTGTTTATAATATCTTTCCTGTTCGCAATGCTGTGCGTTATACGTTGCTTGTTTTTGTAGCCTTGAATTATATTTCTAATTGGATGAAGCATGTTTTCAAAAATTAATCTATAAAATTATACGCTTCCAAAGTTAAAAATTCTTCCAGTTTATCTTCTAAAGACATCTTCGTGAATAAATCAATGGCTAAATCAAATTTTGAGTTAGCATATTTATCTCCCAAGGCTGTTTTATAGGCTGCTTTTTGTTCATCAATCAGATTTTGAACTAAGAGTGCCGTTACCTTCGTGCCATCATCTAATTTTGCATCTTCATGATGTACCCATTGCCAAACCTGTGTTCTGGATATTTCTGCAGTAGCCGCATCTTCCATTAAGTTGTGTATAGGCACACAACCGTTGCCCCTCAACCACGCTTCAAGATATTGAATACCTACATCTATATTGTTTTTCAAACCGCCTAATGTAATTGTGCCTTTTGGTACTTCCAACAAATCGGCTGCAGTAACATGTACATCTTCTCTTTTTTTAAAGATCTGATTGGGTGTTGGCATGTATTTGTTGAATTCATCCATGGCTATTTGTACCAATCCCGGATGAGCTACCCAAGTGCCGTCATGTCCGGCTTTGGCTTCGCGTTCTTTGTCGGCACGCACTTTTGCCAGTGCTATTTCGTTCGCTTCCGGATTGTCTTTTATCGGAATTTGTGCAGCCATACCGCCCATAGCAAAAGCTTCGCGCTTATGGCAAGTTTGTATCACCAATTCAGAATAAGATTTCAGAAAGTGAACAGTCATCGTTACCTGCATTCTGTCAGGCACTAAGAATTGTTTGTTTTTTACGGTGCGTTTTATAAAGGAGAAAATATAATCCCAACGACCGCAATTTAATCCGGCACTGTGTTCTTTCAGTTCCCACAATATTTCATTCAATTCAAAAGTAGCAACAATGGTTTCTATCAGTACCGTTGCTTTAACAGAACCTTGTGGAACGCCTAATTCATTTTGTGCATCTACAAAAACATCGTTCCACAAACGAGCTTCTAAATGCGATTCTAATTTGGGTAAGTAGAAATAAATACCACTTCCTTGTGCCAGTCTGGTTTTAGCATTGTGAAAGAAATAAAGGGCAAAATCCCAGATAGAACCACTGGCTTCTTCGCCATCTACCCAAACATGTTTTTCCAATAAATGCCAGCCGCGCGGACGAACAAATAATACGGCATGCTGTTCATTGAGTTTATATTCTTTTCCGGCTTCGTTTACAAAAGAAATTGTTTTAAGATTTGCATCTTTCAAGTTGACCTGACCTTGAATATTGTTTTCCCATGTTGGTGCATTGGAGTCTTCAAAATCTGCCATAAAAACCTTAGCACCGGAATTGAGCGCATTGATAATCATTTTGCGGTCAACAGGACCGGTTATTTCCACTCTTCGGTCTTGCATATCGGCAGGGCAGGGGGCAACCGTCCATGCGCTTTCACGAATATGTTTTGTTTCCGGTAAAAAGTCAGGCAATACACCGGCATCCAGTTGTTTTTGACGTTCTACACGTTTTTGTAATAATTCTTTTCTGCGGGCATTGTGTTTGCGCTGAAGTTTAGCGAAAAAAGCAAGCGCTTCCGGTGTAATGATTTCAGCCCATTCCGGTCTGAATTCGCCTCTTATTTCTACACCTTCCAAATGAGGATATTGCGACATATTCGAGTAAAATTTCTTTTTTACGAAATTAGCTATAATGCAGATTTTAGCACGAAAAAAGATGTTACCTAAAGATTATGATAAGGTTTAATTTTTCAATGCATGCATTGGAATTTTTTTTATCAAATTAATAAAAGTAGGAAGAAAATAGTATGGCACAAGATTTTGAAACAAATATGAGATGATGTATTATGCACGTCCTAATAACCTGAGTTCGAGTTAAGAAAATTAAGGTGAAAAAAATAGTTGATTTCTCATTTTTTCCTCCAACTTAACAAGGAGGTGGAATTAAAAGGAGGTGGTTCTATATAAAAAATCAACT
>DAOQII010000323.1:0-2253 GCA_035339455.1 Chitinophagales bacterium | reverse complement strand
ATTCGTGGGCGTGGATAGTGGACAGAACCATCTCATTCGTCCCATGTTTTATGATGCATACCATCACATCACTAATATTTCCAATCCGGAAGGCATACACAGAATTTATACCGTGGTCGGTTATATTTGTGAAACGGATACATTTGGTTGGGACAGGAAACTCAACGAAGTGCGAGAAGGCGATATCCTTTGTCTGCACAATGCAGGGGCGTATGGCTTCTCGATGTCTTCAAACTACAATTCTCGATACAGACCTGCAGAAGTATTAATCAAAGATGGCAAAGCCCAACTTATACGCCGCAGAGAAAACTTAGAAGATTTATTAGCTACACAGGTTTTAATTGAAGATTAAGAATACTCTACTCTTTCGATATACTATTGGTGGATGTAAATAATTTTATTTATTTTTACGGGCTGAAAATGAACGAACATATCCATCCTGTTTTTGATAAATTGCTTCAACGCGAAGATAAAGAGCGTTTGTTGCATCAAAAATCTGTCTGTATTTGGATGACGGGCTTATCGGGTTCGGGCAAATCTACCATTGCTCAAGGTTTGGAACGAAAACTTCAACAAGAAGGTATTTTATGCTTTGTGCTGGATGGCGATAATGTGCGCACGGGGATTAATAAAAATCTTGGTTTTTCGGAAGAAGACAGAACGGAAAATATACGGCGTATTGCCGAAGTCAATAAGTTATTTTTGAATTGTGGGGTTATAACGATAAATTGTTTCGTGTCTCCTACTAAAGAAATTCGAGAAAATGCAAAAGCGATAATTGGTGAGCATGATTTTTATGAAGTATATGTAAATGCGAGTTTTGATGAATGCGCCAAACGCGACGTGAAAGGTTTGTATGCTAAAGCGTTGAAAGGAGAAATCAAGAATTTCACGGGTTTGGATGCGCCGTTTGAAGCTCCCGCAAATCCTGCTGTTGAAATTAATACAGCCGAACAAAGTATTGAGGAGAGTGTGGAAATGGTATTCAATTATTTTATGAATAAAATAAAACAAGTTTGAAAGTCGAAAGTCGGAAATATAAAGTTTTAATTCATGATATCGGATCGATTTTAGAGCAATCTCGATTGAATGCTGTAAAATTAATTAATTACGAATTAGTAAAAGCTTACTGGGAAATTGGCAGACATATCGTGAATTATGAGCAACACGGCAATGAGCGTGCTGAGTACGGAACATCAATGTTATCAGGTCTTTCAAAAGATTTGACAGAAAAATACGGAAAAGGATTTGGCAGACGCAATCTTTCAGATATGCGTAGATTTTATTTGATTTTTGATGATTGGAATCATGTTTCCCAAAAATTATACTGGAGCCATTATGTACTTTTATTGTCCGTTACGGATGACGAAAAACGCAAGTTTTATTTTGATAAATGTAATGCGGAAAACTGGAGCGTGCGTACTTTAGAAAATCAACTGGATAGTTCTTTGTATGAACGATGGATGCTTCAGCATAAGAAAAAAGGAATTTCACTACTACCCAAAAACAAACAAGAGTTGCCGGATATTGCTGATGTAATAAAAGACCCTTATGTCTTGGATTTTTTGAAAATTCCGAAAAATCATAAGCTTACCGAAAAATCATTTGAACAAAAAATTATCAATAATTTACAATCTTTTATTCTTGAATTAGGAAAAGGTTTTGCTTTCATCGGAAGACAATATAAAATTTCTTTAGGCAGTTCTCATTTTTACGTGGATTTAGTTTTTTATCATCGCATCTTAAAATGTTTTGTCTTGATAGATTTGAAAATAAGAAATGTAAAACACAACGATATCGGGCAAATGAACTTGTACCTGAATTATTTTAAAGCAGAAGAAAACGTAGAAGGAGATAATGATCCGATTGGAATAATTTTATCGGCAGAGAAAGATGAAATATTAGTGCAGTATGCCATGGGCGGAATATCCAATAAAATTTTTGTTTCTAAATATAAATTGTACCTGCCGGATAAAAAAATCTTACAAAGAAAAGTATCTGATTTGCTACATGAAAAATGAAATTTGGCAGACGTGTCTGCCAAATACGATATGATGTATAAAGAATATGATATGCGATAATACTAAAGTGAAATGCAATTGCAACCTGAGTTAGAGAATTTACTGCAACTGGCTTATTCTGCTGAAAGAGCTGCGGCGTTTGCTTATCAGGGTCATGCGGCTTCGGTAAGTAATCAAGATGAAAAAATAAAAATAAAAGAAATTGAAGAAGATGAATGGATACACCGTGAGG
>DAOQII010000322.1:0-2290 GCA_035339455.1 Chitinophagales bacterium | reverse complement strand
ACTGAATATTCACTTTAAAAAATGATGCGTGATTTATTTTTAGATTAATCTACTCGTTTCATAACATAAACCACTTTCATCCCCATAAATTTGGTTGTCATTTTTAGTAGCTTGTCTGAAATATCTAAAATGGTATGTTTTTCTTTTCCATCTTTATCTTTCGTTTCAATGGTATAGTCGGTATGCGTGTATGTCCAGTTGCCTGTAAAATGCTTATCCCCGGCATACTCATCCATCGTGCCATTGTTGTTAAACTTCAAAGCAATCATGGGTTTGTCATCTGTTACTTCTATGGTTTTACCTTTTACTTCTATGGTTGTTAGTCGCCATTTGTGGCTTACCATATCTTTGATTTGCTGTTCGGTTAAAGTCTTAATGTCAGCAAATAGTAAGAAGCTGCTCAACAGGAATAAAATGGTGATACTTAGTAATTTCATTTGCATATTTATCAATTGTGATTTTATTCAGAATGAATAACTTCAAATAAACCCAGTTCTTTGTTTTTTCTGCAATTATCCCAATTAAAATATTTGCCGTTCATCGCAATATAAATACCCTTGGGTAACGTTTGTACAAAGGCAAGGGCAGCACCCAGGTTAAACAATCCGTCAGAACTGCCAAATTTATACGGTATCATAGCCCCGGTTAATACGATTGTTTTATCTTTAATTTTTTCGGCTAAAATCTTTGCAGTATCTACCATGGTATCCGTTCCGTGTGTAATCACGATTTTATCTTCCTCACATTTTATGCAATTCAATGCAATAATGTCTCGGTCTTCTTCGGTCATTTCTAAACTGTCTATCATCATCAGTGTGCGGATATCTACGTCTAATTTGCATCTGCCTAAATCCAGCATTTCGGGAACATGTGTATCTTCAAAAAACAATTTGCCGTTGAGTTCGTTATACTCTTTGTCAAATGTGCCGCCCGTAATAAATAATCGTATTGTCATTTTCCGGATTTATTTTATTATCAGTAGCTAATCTGCATGTGTTGTTTTGCCCTGAATTCTTCGCGCAAAAACACGATGCCCATTTGAAAAATATCTACAGTAAGTCTTACTTTTTCGTGGTTTTTTATATACTCCCAGGCTTCTTCCATTTCTTCCGACCAATGGATATCATCTAAAACAATAACTGTATCATTGTGACAATAAGGCAATATGATTTTAAAATAATTTATAGTCGGTATTTCACGATGATTGCCGTCAATAAAAACTAAATCTAATTTTCCGGCTTTTATGCAAACATCTTTCAGTACATCATCAAAATTTCCTACGGTAAGATCTATATTTCGCAACAGCAGTTTTTTCCAGCCTTCTTCTGCAATGCTTGCTATGTTTTTACATCCTTCTATTGTATATACATGTACATTTCGGTGTGCCGAAGCCAAATATGCCGTAGTAATACCAAGCGAAGTGCCTAATTCTAAGATAGTATTGGCTTTGTAATGACGTATCATCATATAAAGCAGATGAGCGTATTTTTCTTTTTTTACACTTCGTCGGGCAATTTTTGAAACAGCCCGCATTTTTGATGTAAAGGTTTTCGATCCTGCGCCTAAATCATTTACTTCTATAATGCGTTTGTCGTGCAAAAGACCATCTCTGATTTGTTCTATTCTTTCGTAATCATCATATTTTACTTCTTTTTCAAATACTTCTGTGACTAACTTGAAAATAAAAGGCGAATGAATTTTGTATTTCGTCAGGGATGAAATTTTATAGGATATGTATTCACCAAAATAATAAAGATTACTCATAAGTCAGATTTAGCAGATACTTTGCAGTTTGGATAAAAATACGATATTATTTGTAATTAAATCAACTTATGTTCCATGGCTGTTCTCAATAATCCAATCATGGTTTTGGAGTTAGTTTTTCGCATCATATTTTTGCGGTGTGTTTCTACTGTGCGTTCTGAAATAAACAATAAATCTGCAATTTCGGCATTGTTATGTTCAAGCGAAATGAGCTTGAGAATCTCAATTTCTCTGTCGGACAGATTGATTTTATCTTGTTTTGTTTGCTTCGTATTTGCAGAGCGCGACATCTCAGCCAGCACTTCATCGCTAAAATGCATCTTGCCTTCGGCTACTTTGTGTATTGCGTCTACCAGCTCTTCGTTACCAGCATTTTTTAAGACATAACCCGAAATGCCGGCATCCAGCATTTTATTAATACTCGTAATATCACCCGACATAGATAGTGCAATGACCTGAATCTCAGGATTAATTTTTTTAATTTCTTTCGTGAGTTCATAGCCGTCTATTACCGGCATGCTGATAT
>DAOQII010000321.1:0-2302 GCA_035339455.1 Chitinophagales bacterium | reverse complement strand
AAATGAATGATTAAATTCCTGCGGATTTGATACGACTAAATGAATTTGTGATTCCAGACTGTTGGCACGCATATCGTACATATAGGCCGGCTGCAAAGCCGTATTGAGCAGGGAAGGGGTATTGCGCTTTTGAAAAATGCCCTTTTGATTGGTGATTGATGTAATTTCTTTGTCGGCAAAGGCATGTTCCGGCTGATGGCAAGTGGCACAACTAAGTTTTCCATCGGCAGACAGTTGTTGGTCAAAAAACAATTTCTTACCCAATTGTACTAATAAGGTATCGTCAGTATAATATTTGTCTTGAGCAAAATATTTTGGAATCAAAAAGTCTGCATCATAGATGTTTTCCTTTTGTAAATTTACGGGTTTAATCATTCCTGCATAATCTCGTTCGAATTGAAATTGCTGTGCTTTTAAAAAGCTAAAATACGCTTGCACTAGGGGATAAAAATATTTTTTTAGAAAAGTAAGCCGGTCTAAAGTGTTGAAATTTTTAGTTTGTAGATATTTCACCGCAAGCTGAATCCGACTTCGGAGTAATTTTACTTGTTGAATGTTTTGTTTGTTTTCATAAGCCGAAACAACATCAAGAAGGCTTGACAAAGCTACTGCCAGTTCTTGTGTATTATTTTGCAAATCAGGGGAGTCAAATGAGGCTAAATTCAATGCCTCTATCCGGATGAGATGATAGCGCATGGCAGAAAAAATATAGTCATCCTTAAGTTCTGCATCTGTGAAATACGAATAAAAAGTCAGCGTTTTGTATTTGAGCTTATTGACCAAAAGTATTAGCGTTTCTGATTGCAACGAATCAGCATACAATAAAGTTTCGATATTTTGTAAACCCTCAGGTTGCATATTCGGCTGATAGCCATATTCAAACTCTACGGCATTGGTACCGTTGAAAAAACGATAATTTCCCGAATCAAAATATTCCAGCAGCCACTCAAATTTTTTAAACGCTAATCGAGTTTGTTTAAATTGCAAATGCAGACTTTTGATATCAGCTTTGTTTTGTAGCGCAATTTGTAAGGTGTCTAATGTAGATTTGAAAACATTAATATCCTGTAATGCTGTCTGACGTACTGCTTCTTTTGGTGCTTGTGTGCCAACAAAAGATTGCAGACTCAATATCAGCCCATTTATTAAAATAAACGCAAACAGTAATTTTTTATGCTTTATGTTAAATAACATGTTAATAGCAAATTTACTGTGTTCAGTCTGTATTTTTGTGGTTTCAAAAAATAAAAAGATTTATGCGGCAGCCACATTTCTTAGTTTACTTCCTACCGTATCTCATTTTCTTATTGTTAGACTGGTATGTCTTTCAAGCATTAAAAACAGCATTTCCATCTTTAAAAAATTCAACAGGCAGGCTGTTTTTAGTGGGTTATATCCTATTTTCGCTGTTGCCTTATCTCTTAGTTACGGTGTATTTAATGGTTGGTTTTTCGGGCTGGACAGGCATCTCCAAAACAATATTAATCGGCATAGCACAACTCATTGTACTTTCAAAATTATTTGTACTCCCATTTTTACTTTTTGATGATATTACTCGCTTTTTCAAATGGATATTCAGCTTGTTTAGTCAAACGCCAAAAACAAGTGAAGCAGGTATTACCCGTTCGCAATTTTTGAGCAGAGCCGGTTTGCTGGCAGGTGGCACTATGTTCGGTGTATTTTTATATGGTATTGCCATAGGTGCGTATAATTACAGAAAAAGAAAAATAACTTTAGCTATTCCTGATTTGCCTGATGAATGGAAAGACTTGAAAATTGTGCAGATTTCTGATTTACATTTAGGCTCATTTTCTTCAACACATCCAACTGAAAAAATTGTCGAACTCATCAATGCCGAACAACCGGATTTCATTTTTTTTACTGGCGATTTAGTCAATTATGCGGGTACAGAAGTAGATAGTCATGTTGAAGTATTGAAAAAATTAAAAGCAAAAGAAGCCATTTATTCCATTTTAGGCAACCATGATTATGGTATGTATAATGACTGGAACTCAAAAGAAGAGCAAAACGAAAATTTCAGGCATTTGCTGGCGCAACAAAAAGCATTAGGCTGGGATTTGCTGTTGGATGAACACCGCATTTTGGAACGCAACAACAAGACGCTGGCGATTATCGGGGTGCAGTATATTGGTCACAGTCTGCGCTTTGGTCAGTTTGGCAATTTAGATAAAGCTTATGCCGGAGCTGAACATGCAGACATCCAGTTGTTACTGTCTCACGACCCTTCACATTGGGATAAAGATGTGAGTGTGGGTGAAAAATATAAGAAGATACATGCTAC
>DAOQII010000320.1:0-2319 GCA_035339455.1 Chitinophagales bacterium | reverse complement strand
CCGGTATGCGCAAAGTGCCGTTTTTGTATTTTAACCAGGGATAATAAACAAAATAACCCAAGATAAAAAACAGCGATGCCAGTATCAATCCCAAACGCAATGCATCCGGCATTTGTGTATATCGAGTCAAGAAAGACTCGATGATACCGGCAACGAAGGTGATGGGCAGTACAGCAAAAAAGATCTTGGATGCTCGTTGTGCAGATGATAAGAAGGATTGCATTCGACTGTATGTACCCGGAAATAACAGACCTTTTCCCAATACGATACCTGCAGCACCACATATAACCATCGCTGAGATTTCCAGTGTGCCATGCAGCCATACAGCAAGAAATGAATCCCAGAATAATCCGCGTTTAACAAAATAATATTGAAATGCCGCCAGCATCATACCATTTTGAAATAAAACCAAAATAGAGCCGATACCCATAAATATGCCGGAAAAGAAAGTAAATAAATCGACTTTCAAATTGTTGAGTACAATCATCACAAACATTTCTACTTGATTCATGTCTTTATACACCGCCATTGGATCTTTCTTGGCAATATTTCGGGCGGTCATTTCCAAATAGCCGTCTCCCAACATTTTTCTTGCAAAACTTCCATCATGTTTATAGGTAAACAAACCAATGAGTATCGATACAACAAGAATGATAAAAGCAATGAGTAATTCTTTGCGGTGATAAAATAATATGGAAGGCAGTTCTTCCGTGATATAATCTTTGAAAGCATTTTGTTTTTTACGGTTTCTGCTGAAGACACGCTGAAAAATATCCTGTGCCAAATTATTGAGATATACCCTAACGGAACGGTTGCCGTAAAAAGTGCGTGAATATGATAAATCATCAGTAATCTGAATGAACAGTTTACTGTAAAGGTTGGAGTCTTTGTGATTGCTTTGATGCAATGACTCAAACTCTTTCCATTTTTTCAGATTTTGCTCAATAAAGCGCGTTTCTTTCATGTCCGACTAAAATAATATATTTTTGCACATCGAGAATGCATTTGGTTAAATAAATCTGAAAAATTATATAAATTCGGCATCGCATGGCAAAGATAGATGTAAATACAACGCAAAATGTAACTATTCAGTACGATACTGCCGGGTTACTGTGGCGTTTTATTGCCTGGCTGATAGATAGTGCGGTCTATTATATTTTTATCATATTGATGGTTTTTTTTGTATTTCCGTTCATTCTGGATATGTCGGAGTCCTTTTTGTATCTTTTCTATTTTCTGGTAGTAGTGTTTTACTATTTTTACAGACTACTCCTTGAGGTATTTACCAATGGACAAAGTATTGGTAAAAAATTGGTTTCCATAAAGGTGTTAAAACTAAATGGCAGTTCGCTGGAAAGTAAAGATTATTTTTTGCGTTGGGCATATCGGGCTGTAGATGGTTTATTATCCGGTTACACCGTTGGTGTATTGTCCATATTGATGAGTGAAAAAGAACAAAGACTGGGCGATATGATAGCCAATACTACAGTGATAAAACTAAAGCCCGATCGAGTTGTAACCTTGGAAGATTTGCAGAATCTGCCCGATAAGGCAGAATATGAACCCAAATATCCGCAAGTTACGATGTTTACGGATGCGGATATGCTTGCACTCAAATCATTGCTCAGCAGAGCACAGCAATACAATAATGATACTTATTATGATTTAATGGCTGAGACTGTTAGAAATGTGAAAGCAAAAATGGGAATTGAAAATGTGCGTACTCAAGATGCAGCATTTTTAAAGGAAATTATTTCTGAGTATGTGATTTTGACCCGATAAGTTCAGGAGCTTTTCTACATTAAATCCACACAAAATGAGGCGGGCTTACTTATTTGGGAAAACGAAGTTGTGCACCTGTCCGCCCTGGGAGGAACGGCTACCCGTGTTATGTCCAGTTTTTCGTTTGTCTGTCATAATTGTTGTCGCAATATTTGGTTTAGTTCGTCTGCTTTATTGAGTGTCATTAAGTGTCCACCGTTTTTAATTATCGAGTTACAATTTATAAAGCTCAAAGGTAGAATCTTGTCACTTGTTCCGTGAATATGAAAAATGTTTTTGGTCTGCACCTGATTTGTCCAACGTGTTACTTTGTCAATAGCCCACTTCAAAAAAGTCGGGTCGGTGTCGATAAGAATTTGTTTTAATAACTCTTTGTCAAATGTTGAGCTTGTCCCGAAAAACCAGTTTGTAATAAAGTTTGAACTTTGTAAAAGTTGTGTCGGCAAAAGTTTGTGAAGTCCAAGTTGTCCAGCGAAACGGTAGTAAAATGGAATTTCCTTTTGTGTCTTGGCAGAAGCAATTAAAATTACCTTTTCG
>DAOQII010000319.1:0-2334 GCA_035339455.1 Chitinophagales bacterium | reverse complement strand
GGATTTAAAAAATCTCCGGATGCTATCCACTCTGCATTTTCCGGAAGCGGATGATTATAAAAATACACCCAGCAAGCCGTTTTATTTCCTTCCAAAATAATTTCTACTTTTTCACGTCTGTATTCATACGGGATTTCGCCATTTCCTATTCCTTCGTAATCGTCTAATTTCTCTAAAGCATCCAGATTATTCAAGCTAAAAACATCTCCCACGACCATATCGTTTTCATTATCTGTAAAAGTTAAAGCCGGATACCAATCCACTTTATATAATCGTGCTTTGGGCAAAAGTGCCAATCCAACTAAGGTGGCATTTTCGGCTAAGTAATTAGCCATAGGATGACTTTGATTAAGCCGTAAGGTGCCGTAGGTAAATAGTAAATCTGACATGGGTGAAGCGATATTGTAAATATATTGTATTTGAGATTAATTTAATCTGTTTAACAAAAATTTTATTTCAATTCTAATTTTCTTAATCTCGGAGAGAAGATATAAGTTCCGGCTACAATCAGGCAAGTCATACAACCGCCAAAGATTACGGCCGGCACTGTTCCCATCCAGTGTGCAGTCAGGCCGCTTTCAAATTCGCCAATTTCATTTGAAGATCCTATAAACATAGAATTGACTGCTGAAACCCGTCCGCGCATTTCATCGGGCGTAGCAAGCTGAATAATCGTATGCCGCACGGCAACACTGATACCATCTAATGCACCGCTCATTATCAGGCAAAACATAGAAAAATAAAAATTGCGACTGATGCCGAATAAAATAATAAACACGCCAAACCCAAACACGGCAAGCAATAATTTTATTCCGGCTTGTTTTTTAATCGGGTGATAAGCCAGCAAGAGCAACACAACTATTGCTCCCATCGCCTGCGCTGCCCTCAGCCAACCCAAACCTTGTGCCCCTACATGTAAAATATCTTTGGCATAAACCGGCAATAAGGCAACGG
Organism: Chitinophagales bacterium; assembly: GCA_035339455.1. Taxonomy (GTDB): domain Bacteria; phylum Bacteroidota; class Bacteroidia; order Chitinophagales; family JADIYW01; genus JADJSS01. Next base: position 1,380 of record DAOQII010000319.1, on the reverse strand, counting down.
CTCCGCCAAACAATACGGCAAATAAATCCAAACTGATACAGGCTAATATTTCTTTTTTTTCAAACACAAATTTCAAGCCTTGAATAGCATTTTGATAAACAGATTCATTTTGGGGAACAAATAAAACAGGCTTTTTATCAATTAACAAAATCAACATAACAGCGATTATCAAGAAGAAAACAATACAAGCAAAAGTGGCAGTAATACCGAATATGCCTAGAATAAGTCCGCCACAAGCCGGCCCCAAAACAGCACCCAATTGCCAGGCTGAGCTCGACCAGGTGATGGCACTTTGATACACTTCTTTAGGTACAATTTGTGCATATAAACCAAATGAAGCGGGTCCGGAAAAACTTCGTGCAATGCCGGTGATGAAGATGATGACAAAGATAATTTTTACAGTAATGTTATTACCACAAAGAGCCAGTATTTTAGGATATGTTACGATGAGCAAACCTACACACATCAATGTAAAAAGAGAGACAGACGTTGCGAGCAAAGTTCTTTTCTCTGATTTATCAGCCACATAACCGCCATACATGGCAATGGTAATTGCCGGAATGGCTTCAGTTAAACCAATTAGCCCCAGCAATAATTTACTATGCGTTAATTCATACACTTCATAACCAATCGTGACAGCTTGCATGGAGAGTGCTACGGTTATAAAAAACCGAGCCAATAAAAAATAACGAAACTCGCGATAGCGCAATGCCTGATAGGGATCTATATTTGCCTTTGTATTCATTTAAAAGTTCTAAGCGTAAAAATAAGGGAATAATTCTGACTCAAAATATCAAACCAGATTACAGTTTTCTTAAAAAAAGCCAAATTCTAATAAAGCATAACATGGAGTAGTGAAGCATGAAATAGTTTTCCTACATTTATGTCTATGAAAAAGATTCTATTTCTTATTTTCTTAGTGTTTAGTATTATTTTGACCGGACATGCCCAAAACAAGCAAAAAACTGTTTCTAAAAACAGCAAACAAAAGACAGTACAAGCCAAGATAAAAACGGATAAAATGCCGATAGATTCTTTACTCTTTATCTTGAAACATTGCAAGAAATTAGTTGTTAATCACCAAACGGAATTTATGCATATTGATGTGCCGGTGTCTAAGCAAGGTGTTTTTTTCGGAATGATAATGGATTCGGTAGCTTTGCCATCGGCTGAGGCAAAAAATTTATTGTATTACAATATAACATCAGATGAAGGAAAAGTTACGAATGGAGATATTTATTTTTTGCCTGACAGCGCTTACATCGTTTTCACTTTATCGGGAAGAAAATATTATAATAAGCTGACTACTGATGGCATGAATCAACTGAAAGGTTTTTTTAAACTAAAATAAGCAATATATATCTTTATCTTTGAGGAAAG
>DAOQII010000318.1:0-2401 GCA_035339455.1 Chitinophagales bacterium | reverse complement strand
CTTCTACCATAAAAAGCATCACTGCCAAAAAAGAGCTTATCACCGTGATGATTGCCCATCGTTTGTCAACTATTATGCATGCCGACCGTATTTATGTATTAGAAAAAGGAAAGATTATTGAAACCGGGAAACATTATGAATTATTAGAACAAAAAGGTTTGTACTATGCTATGTGGCGGCAACAAATTGGCGAACGCAAAAGCAGAGAATAAAAATTCACTTTACACAATACAATAAATATATCTTAATTCAAAATATGTTATACTTCATAAAAAAAGTGTATTTTGCACGTTATTAAAATTTATGGAATTTATACATTTTTTACTCGAACTACTCACCAATACTAAGGAAGTATTATTGCATTTATTTCAGCAATACGGCACATATTTTTATGTAATTGTATTTGCCATTATTTTTATAGAAACAGGCTTGGTGATTATGCCGTTTTTGCCCGGCGATTCTTTATTGTTTACAGCTGGTATGCTTTGCGCCAGTGGCACAGGACTCAAAATTTATTATCTGATTCCGTTACTTATTTTCGCGGCAATTTTGGGAGATAATGTCAACTATTTTGTGGGCAGGTTTTTTCACGAACAGGTATTGAAATTGCAATTCAGGGGCAAGCCCTTGGTTAAACAGCAATGGCTGGATGATGCACATGCTTTCTTTGAAAAACAGGGAACTAAGACGATTATTTTAGCCCGTTTTGTTCCGATTGCACGCACCGTAGTGCCTTTTGTTTCAGGCTTCAGCGAGATGAACTATAAAACTTTTTTGCCTTATGACGTTGTGGGCGGTATTTTGTGGGTGAGCAGTGTTACAATAGTGGGTTATTTTTTAGGCACCGTGCCGTTTGTTGAACAACATTTGGAAAAGTTCATTATCGGTATTGTTTTTGTTTCAGTGATCCCGTTGTTTTATAAAGCGATACAGGCTAAGTTCAGTAAAAAATAACTCAAAATATATTTTGGAATTTGCAAGAATTCATTTGTAAAAAGAAAGCGGGGCGCGAAGCGCCCCGCCTCTAATTTCAGTCTTAAAGAATTATTCTTTAGCACTTGTTTCTGTAGTGTCTTCTTTCTTAGAAGTCAGATCTTCAATAGCATCTGTTGCTTTGTCTTTCAGCTCGTTGAATTTGCCTTCTGCTTGCTCTTTCAAATCTTCAGCTCCTTCTTTCAGATCTTCTAATTTTTCAGCAGCTTTGTCTTTCAGCTCTTCAGCTGTTTCTTTTAATTGCTCTAATTTTTCAGCAGCCGTGTCTTTTAGCTTGTCGAAAAATCCTTTTTCTTCTTCCGGTGTCATAATGTACGTTTTTTATAGGTGAATAATTAATTCTGTTCTTCTTTAGCTTTTTTAGGCTTAGATTTTCTTCTAATCTCAAATTTCAGTTTCTCTTTATCGTCCGGATTCGTATCTACTACAATTAAATCCCCTTCCTGCACGCCACTGTTCAGTATCTCTTCCGCCAGCGGATCTTCTACGTATTTTTGTATGGCACGATGCAGCGGACGTGCACCAAACTGCGGATCGTAGCCTTTCTCACTCAAGAATCCTTTTGCAGCATCACTCAATTCTATTTGGAATCCTAAATTCTCCAATCGCTTATACACACCTGATAACACAATATCAATAATTTTGAAGATTTCTTCTTTGCCCAAACTGTTGAAAATAACCACATCATCGATACGATTCAAAAATTCCGGGGAGAAAGTTTTTTGTAATGCTTTTTGAATTACTCCTTTCTCAATATTATCTTGGTTATCTTTAATTGCTGATGTGGCAAATCCGACACCTGTACCGAAATCTTTCAATTGACGAACACCAATATTTGAGGTCATGATGATGATTGTATTTTTGAAATCAACTTTCCTGCCTAATCCGTCTGTCAGCTGTCCGTCGTCCAATACTTGCAATAAGATATTGTATACATCCGGATGTGCTTTTTCTATTTCGTCTAACAGGATGACAGAATATGGCTTACGGCGTACTCTTTCTGTTAATTGTCCGCCCTCCTCATAGCCTACATATCCCGGAGGTGCACCTATCAAACGAGATACGGAAAATTTCTCCATATACTCACTCATATCAATGCGGATTAAAGAATCTTCCGTATCAAACATATAGCGAGATAAGGCACGGGCTAATTCGGTTTTACCTACACCGGTAGGGCCTAAAAAAATGAAAGTTCCTATTGGTTTTTTCGGGTCTTTCAGACCCACTCTGTTGCGTTGTATTGCTTTGGTAATTTTTTCTACGGCCTCACTTTGACCAATAACTTGTTTGCCCAAGTCTTTAGCCATCTCCACCAGTTTTTTGCTTTCGCTTTGAGCAACACGTTTTACCGGAATGCCTGTCATCATCGCTACTACTTCTGCAATATCTTCTTCGCCTACAGGGAAAC
>DAOQII010000317.1:0-2430 GCA_035339455.1 Chitinophagales bacterium | reverse complement strand
AATTCATATTATCTCCCGAATTTCCATTCATGAAAATTCCATAACTCTCCATACGGTTTCTGAAAAACGTATTATTAGGTCCGTTGATTCCATGAGAATTATCTATAACAAGATTTTGAATGATATTGCCTTCAAATAAATTGCCATACGGGTAATTGCCATGTAAAACAATATCACCGGCAGCACCACTTGGGAAAAATCCTTGTTTCCAATAAGGGTCAAATGAGTAATTGAATGCAATAACATTGCCATTGGAACTGGCCTGTAATAAGAATGAATGTCTTAAATGTTCAGCAATATTATCGATAATCAAATTATCTGTTGCTCCAAACTGCATTACGACGCCATAGCCTTTTCCACCACTGCCATAGTCAAAAGCATGGTGCAGATAATTGCCACTAATTGTACAAAAAGCCGAACTCTGTAAGTTAATCAGTGCATAATTGCTATTCGATAACTCCACTCCACTTACATTGCAGTTGACAGCAAAATTGAAAAATATTGTAGAGGTTTGAGCATTCGTAATATCCATTCGTTTTATTGTCAGATTTTCTATACTTACATCAGTTGCGGGATTAATCTTGATTAATACCGGTTGTGCCGGAAAACTAAGATGCATAGGCGAACGAATAGAAATTGTATTACCTTTTATGGCTGTAATTTCTACTATTTGATAGAATGAATTATAAGCCCAATCATTGTTCAGTAAATTGGATGCATTTTGTTTGATAATACAATAATCATGAACGGCAAAATTACCCGCATTTTCTACAGTTATCTGCGTGCTCTCTTTTTGAGTACCGTTAATTATTTTAGAGCTGATTGTGTCTGGTTTGCCTTGTACACTGATTGCATCAGAATTTCCGTTTAAATTGAAATTTAAGCTGGTTTTATCACTTCCCTGACCAACTAATTTTACAAATGAAGGCAGACTTACAGGCTGTGTAAATAGGAAGAAGCCGCTACCAAATTCGATAGTTCCGGGCTTGCCATTTAAGGCTGCTATAGCCTTATTCAGTGCAGTTGCATTATTGGTTTTGTTATCTGCAATCCCTCCGAAGTCTTTGATAGCTAAACTTACTGTCTTATTATTATAACTCGTGTGTTTCCCTGCATAAGTCCAGTCAGTCAATGTATTTTTATCCAATCCAAAAACAGTCTGCGTACATACAATAAAACAATATACTAAATACTTTTTCATACACTAATTTTGTAAATTTACTCAAATTGTATACCAAGTAATGAATTCTCTTTTATTTAAATCGATTTGGGAAAGTATAAAATCAAATTTTACTATCAGTATCCTTTTATTGACAGGAATTGTTTTATCCTGCAAAAAAGAAATTGTTACAGAAGCACCCAAAATTACTGATACATGGCAAATACAATGGGTAAATGTCAATCAGGAACAAATTGTAGACGAAAAAGCAAGAACACTGCAACTTCGTGGAATAAATGTGAGAGTGAATGGATTGTTTGATGTGGAGCACAGTGATGGCAGAAGGGCAAATGAAATTATACCGGAAATAACTCAACGCGATATTCAGGACATAGCCAAAATGGGCTTTAATTTTGTTCGTCTGCCGATTAACTGGAGTGGTTATGAGCCGGAAAAAGATCAGTTTTCAACTACATACTTAAACAGAATAAAAGAAGTTGTCAGTTGGTGTAAACAAGAAAATTTGTATGTGCAGCTTGACTGGCATTTTGATGCCTACAGCAAAGAAATAGGGGAGGATGGTGCACCATACTGGGCAGTGTTGCCCACCATATTCCCAAAAGTAGAAGGCATTCTGGATTTTAACCAGCTTTTTTTATTACGGGCTAACCCTTTTTGTTTTTTAGCCTACCGCAATTTCTTCAGTAATACGAGTGGCATACAAGATGAATTTTTTACTTGTTGGACAAATATCATTGAGGCTTTTAAAGATGAAAATGCAATCATTGGTTTTGAACCCATGAACGAGCCTATCTGCTATGCCGCTGGAATGAGTGATGCTGTTTTTATGGATTTTTATAAAAAATGCTCACAGAAAATGCGAGCAATAGATTCCCGGCATTTGCTTTGGCTAGAACCGGATGCCATTCGTAATTTCCTTAATTTATCTCCATTGCCTACACAACAATTTCCTGATACTAAAATCGTTTATTGCCCGCATTATTATCCCAATTTGACAGCAGGAGCAAGTTACAATCAAGTGGCGGGATGGAAAAGCATTATGAAAACACCGATGGACAGAATTGTGGAAGAAGCTCATGCCTGGCATGCTCCAGTTTGCCTAAACGAATGGGGTATAAATCCGTCTACAGTACCCGGAAAAGCATATATACCTGCAATGCGGGAAATGGCAGAAGCACGTAATATTCATCAGGCATTTTGGGTGTGGAAAGAACCACTGCCGGGTACATCCGGCAAAGATGGCAACTGGG
>DAOQII010000316.1:0-2452 GCA_035339455.1 Chitinophagales bacterium | reverse complement strand
GTTGTTACCAATATACAAAGAACACTCCCGATTTGTCGGGATTAGTTCAATTCACAACGGTGATGACGATTATATAGAAAATTTGCCTGTTGTTACCAATATACAAAGAACACTCCCGATTTGTCGGGATTAGTTCAATTCACAACGATTATTATATTGATCAACTGTTAAAAATTGTTGTTACCAATATATAAAGAACACTCCCAACTATATCGGGATAAGTTCATGAGTTAATGATGATTTAAATATATAATTTAATATTAAACAGTATATGTATTACTAGTATAAATACAATTCGTGCATTTTTTCAATATCAACATTTAATTTCTTTACTAAAAAATTTTCTACATTGCCATAGTTTTTATTAATGGCATCTAATCCGGCTTGCAGGTATTCTTGTTTTACTGAAAAAAGTCCCAATAAGTTTGGATATTGTTCTATATAACTCTCAAATTTTGCTTCAATATATTTATTCGACAATAAGTAGTCATCCATTACAGTTTTATCATCTGCGCCAAGTGCATATAAGATAAGTGCGGAAGCCATACCTGTACGGTCTTTTCCAGCTGTACAATGGTAGAGCAAGGGAACATTACCCTCCGGATTTTGCAAGTGTTCAAACATTTTTTGGTACTGAATTGTCGCAGCATCATTTGTGACAAAAAATACATTCATCGCCATCATTTCCGAGTCTGTTGCTGCACTGGTTGCTGTTTATAACTTGGTCATCATCGCATCGGTATTTCCCGGAGAAATATTGTATTCCAGATAGTTCAATAATGATTGTGGTCGTTTATCCGGAGCCGGTTTGATTTCTTCCACGGAACGATAATCAATATCGGTTAGGAGTGGCATTGAACTTAAATATTCCAAATCAGCATCGGTCAACTTGCTTAAATCATCAGAACGAATGATTTTACCCCATTTCACAAACTTACCTTCTTTTGTTTTGTAGCCACCCAGATCCCGAAAATTGAATCCTCCGCTCATGGGCAGATGCCTTTCTGCGAGTGCTGCACTACTTTCTTTTGTAACCAATTCAAAATAATAGCGTTTATTTGCCGATACATCCAATGGAAATGTTCCGCTAGTTTTACCGGATAGCAAGGGTTTGGTGAAATCAATAGAATCCGGTGAAAGTCCGGCATATAAACTCCACTCTTCTTTCAAGGATGTTTCAAATATAGCTTTCTTTGTTTCTTTATCTCTCGAAATGGATGCTAGGCTACTTAGATCTGTACCGCTGTACCCAATTCTTTCATGTTCATTTTCCGCCTTGTTTTTACAAGCTGTAGCCAAAAGAATTCCAGCTGCTAAACTAATGCTGATAAGTTTCATACTATTAATATTAAATTTATTTTTTAATCTGTCATGCGATAAAGGAAGGCAAATCCAACAATACCTGCCAGCAACATGAGCCAGGTATCCCATCCTAAACGACCTAATTTTTTTGGTGCTTTTCTCCACATGCCTAATAAAAAAATAAGTGTCAGCACTATAGAAAGGAATGAAAGCAAATTATTACTGCTTCCTGCATTTCCTATAATATTTTTTCCGGCTATCATGGAAGCGGGAAGAAATAACACGGGCAAAAATCCGTTACCGCCAAAAATATCATCTATGATAGGTTGATAATCTTTGTTTTTAACAAATTTCAAACCACTTGAAATTTCAGGTAGGGAAGTGACGAAAGCTAAAAATGTAGCACCGAAAAATACACCCGATAAATTAAAATGGGCAGCAATGGCATCACTGGTGCTTTCGAGCAAAATCCCAAAAAACAATACGACAATGGAGATAAGTGCCAGCCACCAAATAGCTGTCTTTCTATTGTATTGAGAGCTGTACGGTATTTTTTTTGAAGACGTTTTTTTCTGAAATTTTTTTAAATAAAACAGTGTGCCAAACCAGATGAATAAAACGAGCCAGATAGAAATACCTGCACCCAAAAGAGTAGTTTTCTCTTTAAAGATCCCACCTAACAAACATATCGTAAGAATGGCTATTAGTGTAAGTCCTTGGAATCTGCCTGCTTGTGAAGAGGTGATTGTTGATAGAGGTCGCACATCTTTACTGGCAAAATCGTACATGATTAATAGCATGCTCTGCATGGCAATTCCACCCAACAGATTACCTGTCACTAAATCATAGTTGCCTTTAATTGCACCTGTAACAGATATGGCAATTTCTGGAAGATTCGTAACAACAGATAAGATTAAAGTACCACCGAAAGCAGCACCTAAACCAAATTCTGCATCTATGTATTCTACTACATCGGACAGCTTATTGCAGAAATACCAGATGGCAATGGCTGAAACAAAAAAAAATCACAATTTGACCAGTTAATGAGGATATTAAATGCATAACTTTGACATTTAAATACAATTAGTGAAGATAAAGCAAATGCAAAAAATCAGATGTGTTTCTCCAAGGGGTTAGCAATCTTGTAAAT
>DAOQII010000315.1:0-2455 GCA_035339455.1 Chitinophagales bacterium | reverse complement strand
ATATCTATCATTGCAGTCGGCACAAGCTGATTTTCTGCAAAAAACTCAATGATGTCTTTTCTGGCCTCCGGCTTTAGCTGTCTGCCTACAATATATTCATCGCCACTCAGCTGTATCTCCGCTTCGGGCGCATTTAAAAATACTTGTTTTTCGCGTTGCAATAAGTTTAATCCCATATAAGCCGCCCCCAAATCGCCCGAAACACAGAGCAAATCTCCTTCTTTGGCACCGTTTCTGTATGCGATTTTATCCTGATCTTGTTCGCCAATAGCTACCACATTTATTATTAAACCCTTTTGAGATGCTGTCGTATCACCCCCCACTAAATCTACCTGATAGTGAGCGCATGCCAGCTTAACACCCGCATATAATTCTTCCAGTGCTTCAACAGAAAAGCGATTGCTGACAGCCAGCGTTACTAAAATTTGTTTGGGTATGGCATTCATGGCATATACATCCGACAAATTTACCACTACACTTTTGTAGCCCAAGTGTTTCAACGGGGTATAAACCAAATCAAAGTGGATGCCCTCCACTAAAATATCTGTGGTAATTACTTGTGTTTTATGCGGATGAAGTACGGCGGCATCATCGCCAATTCCTTTTACAGTAGAAGTATGATTTGTTAAAATATCTTGAGTGAGCCTGTCGATTAAACCAAACTCTCCCAACGCCGAAATTTCGGTGCGCTTTGTTTTTTCCATGTCGCAAAGATACTAATACCTACTGCGTTTTCAATATACTATTAATCTGAGTTCGGGTTAAGCGTTTCAATTAAAAAATAGTTGATTTTTGATATAGAACCACCACCTTTTAATTCCTCCTCCTTGTTAAGTTGGAGGAAAATAGGAGAAATCAACTATTTTTTTCACCTTAATTTTCTTAACCCGAATCCAGATTACTATTAGAAGGTATTGAAGGAAGGACTAAAAAATAAATGATATGGGTAAAAAATCAGAAAATCACTTTGTGGAGGCTTTGTATGATGCTGGCCAAACGGATGGCATCCCAAATGCGGAGTTCTGTTCCGCCTGCATGTAAGACAGATTGCTCATGGCTTTTTACACACATTTCACAGCCGTTTACCGCACTTACCGCCAAACTGATTAGTTCAAAAAATTCTTTTCCCAATACCGGGTTCATCATAATATTCATGCGCAAACGAGCAGGCGCATTGTCGTACACTTCTTTACTTACAAAATGACGAAAACGATAGATTACATTGTTTGCCGACAATAACGATGCACAAGCCTGGGCTTCAGCAATTTCTGCTTCAGAAGCTCCATGCTCTCCGGCTTTTGCAGAAAATGCTTGTGATAATACTGTATTATCAGCATTAGTCGCAATTGCCAATGCCAGCAAATAAGCTTCTTTCGGATTAATATGTTCCGACTGTAAAACGGCTTTTACATTGAGTTTTAAATCGCGGAGGTATTTGGAATCTGCCGCACCCAAATGCAATAAGACATTGTTTTGATAATCTGCCGGAATGCCTAATTCTGCCAGCAGTTCTAATATAGTTTCGTGCATGATATAGGTATAAGTAAAAAGTGGTATGGGAAAAATAGTATAAAGCAGCAGCCTAACTACTTACTGCTTTATACTTATTGCCTGAGTTTATGATAATGTTTTTTGTCCTTTTTCCCAATTGCATGGGCAAAGTTCATCTGTTTGCAATGCATCTAGTACACGCAATACTTCTTTTACATTGCGTCCTACTGACAAATCATTTACAGCTACCCAACGGATGATGCCCTGTGGGTCAACGATAAATGTAGCTCTGTAGCAAACTTCATCGCCACCGGTAAGAATACCCAATTCGCGGGCAAGGGATTTAGAAGTATCAGCTACCATAGGATGAGTAAGGTTTTTCAAGTCCGCATTAGCATTTCTCCAACCCAAGTGTACAAATTCGCTGTCGGTAGAACCACCTAAAAGTACAGCATCACGGTCTTTAAATTCGCCATGCGCTTTGTCAAACTCTACGATTTCGGTAGGGCAAACAAACGTAAAATCTTTTGGCCAAAAATACATCACCAGCCATTTTCCGTCTTTGGTGTGGATGCTGTTGTCCACTTCTTGAAACTCTTTACCTTGTTCAAGACTTACTACCGCTTTTTTCTTAAAATCAGGGAACTTTTGTCCCACATTCATTAATGCCATTTTTTTATTATTTAAAGGATTAAAAATTAGAATACAAATATCTGCAATTTTATACGAAGCACATAAAAATTAATGTGCTAACCAAGCGGTGTACATCCAGATTTCTTTTTCTTGTTGGGTAATAAAATCGGTCAACATGGTAATCGTACCTTCGTCGTTCAGTTCTTCTGCAACGGGCAAAATGGTACGCTCCAACAGAATAATACCTGTAAGATTTTCCACCACCATTTCCACGCCTTTCTGCGCATCACTGATGTTTTTTGCTTCGTTTACTTTAGCTCTTTTTTGGTAA
>DAOQII010000314.1:0-2494 GCA_035339455.1 Chitinophagales bacterium | reverse complement strand
CACTAATAAAAAGCCGTTCTGTTTTTATAACTATCATTTTGTATTTTCCTTTTTTAAATAGCGGGTAATTCGCAATGCTACATTTTCCCGAATATTCAAATAAAACAGTCCGTAATCATACAAATGATAATTTTTAAATCCGATAGTCGTAAACCCTTTTACGTCCGGCTTTTGTATTTCTAATATACCGTCACTGCATTTACATCCGAAGGAATTTTTTATCAATTCATCATCGCCCTTTTTTAATGCGCCTTTTTGTTCTTTGGAGGATACAAAAACCTCATCTTGTTTCCAACTTAAGGGATTCACACAGACTGCATCTTTATACTCTTTCATCCAGTCTGTTTTGGCATTTTCACCAAAAGTATTGTAAGATACATAGCCACCGACATCATCCGGATTTTCAGAGGGTTTCAAAACGGCAAATTCATTTTCATGCGTGGGATAGCCAATAAGATAAGCCTCTACAAGCTGACTGCTTAATGGCTTGCCGTCAAAAAATTCTTGAAGTAATCGTTTGGCAAGCATCGTGCCTTGCGAGTGCCCTGCTATAATAATGGGTCTTCCGCGGTTATAATACTTCAGATAATATGCAAAGGCAGCTTTGACATCGGCATACGCCGTATCGAATGAGTTTTGAGAGCGGTCTGAATTTCGGGCAAAAAAATTGTTCAATGCCGCCTGACGATAGCGAGGTGCATATACCTTACAACTGCCATTAAACACGGATGCCTGATACTTTAATGGATAATTATCGGTGTATTTATTGATGCGTTCATTGTCTATGTTGGCGTTGCCTTTAAATCCGGCAATATCGGTAGTAGGGTGAATATAAAAAACATCTGCTTGCGCCGAATCCTGCTTGTTTTCCAAGCCCGAATTTTCAGGCACCCAGTCGGCATTGTCAGCTTTTGTAGGCAAAGCCGCCCAGTTTGCCTGATTGGCATAATCAACGGCAAACAGCATATTCAGGCTTGTGCATAAAGCAGCAATCAGCACAAATCGCATCCAATTCTTGTTCATCTTTAAATATTTTGCTAATAAAACGAAAAATTACAAGAATTATGCCTGAAACTTGATGTAAAAATGATAAAATAGCCCATTCCCTATATTTAATGATATTTGACTTCCTTTATTTTTATCTATTGTACATATCAATATCTTACGTTAATTTTACACCCGCAAAATATTAATTTAAAATTAGTTAGAATGTTCCCGAAATTACAATTGTCCATTTTGATGAGTTTACTTACACTTTCAGTATTTGCTCAGTCCAACTCAATCGGCGACCAGCTGCAAAACAGCAACAAACTTTATGCTGTTATAGCCGTACTTTGTGTTATATTTATAGGCATAGTATTGTTCTTAATCAGCATAGACCGCAAAGTCAAACAATTAGAGAAAGAAATAAAGTAGTTATAAAAAGTAGTATGAAAGATCAAACCCAATTTTTTCAGAATGTATCTACATTCGTAGACCAAGCCGGAATTTATACAGATTTCCCCAAAGGTCTCCTCAATCAAATCAAAGTATGTAATGCTGTTTATCAAATCAATTTTCCGATACGCATCGGAAAAGATATACAAGTTATAGAAGCCTATAGAGTACAGCATAGCCATCATTGCCTGCCTACCAAAGGGGGTATTCGCTACAGCGAAATGGTAAATCAGGATGAAGTGATGGCTCTTGCTGCTTTAATGACTTATAAATGTGCCGTAGTAGATGTGCCATTTGGCGGTGCCAAAGGCGGTATCAAAATTAATCCAAAGCAATATACCGTAGAACAACTGGAGCAGATAACCAGAAGATATACCTTTGAACTAATCAAAAAAGGGTTTATCGGACCTGCACTGGATGTGCCTGCTCCGGATTATGGTACGGGTGAACGTGAAATGAGCTGGATTGTTGATACTTATATACAGTTTAATGCCAAAGAAATTGATGCTCATGGTTGTGTAACCGGAAAACCGATTTCACAAAATGGTATTCATGGCAGAAGTGAGGCGACCGGACGAGGTGTTTTCTACGGACTGAAACAGGCTTGCTCTCATGCAGAAGACATGAAAAAAATTGGATTAAAACCGGGCTTACAAGATAAAACTGTAATCGTTCAGGGTTTTGGTAACGTGGGCTATCACAGTGCAAGAGTAATGCAGGAAAATGGTGCAATTATAGTGGGTATAGCTGAGTATGAAGGAGGGCTTTATAATCCTAAAGGAATTGATGTAGAAGATTTGAAAAAATATCAAATCGAAAACAAAACCATACGCAATTACCCAAAAGCTAAATTCATAAAAGATTCTAATGCCATTTTAGAACTGGAATGCGATATATTAATACCTGCTGCCCTAGAAAACCAGATTACAACGACAAACGCGCCGAAAATCAAGGCTAAAATAATTGGTGAGGGTGCTAATGGTCCGGTTACGCCTGCTGCAGAAAATACATTGTTGAAGAAAGGTGTATTGATTATTCCGGATATGTATTTAAATGC
>DAOQII010000313.1:0-2568 GCA_035339455.1 Chitinophagales bacterium | reverse complement strand
GGAAATGGCCTCTTTCAGCACTTCCTTAGCTTTGATATCAAGGTGATTGGTCGGCTCATCCAAAATCAACACATTACTTGTATGGAGCAATAAATGTGCAAGGCATACACGCGCTCTTTCACCTCCACTCAGTACGCTTATCTTTTTGGTGGCATCCTCACCGCTGAACATAAACGCACCTAAAATATTGCGCACCTGTGCCCTCGTTTCGGGTGGTGCCGTATCTTCCATGTATTGCAGTATAGTGAGATTTTTGGGTAAGTGTTCGGCATGATGTTGTGCAAAAAATGCACGGCTCACATTATGACCCAAATCTAAATTACCCGAATCATAGTTTATTTCTTTAGCGATGATTTTTGCCATCGTGGTTTTGCCCATTCCGTTCTTACCGATAAAAGCTACTTTATCGCCACGTTCTATTTCAAGGTTGACATCATGGAAGACCTCTTTTTCGCCATAACTTTTCGCCAGATTCGTGGATTTTACAACTACTTTTCCGCTTTGTTGTCCCATCGGAAACTGAAAACGCATGGCACGCACATCATCTTGCTCCACTTCGACCACATCCATTTTATCTAATTTTTTAACCAAACTTTGTGCAAAAGAAGCCTTGCTGGCTTTGGCTTTAAATCGTTCGATATTGCGTTCAATTTGTTTGATTTGATCTTGCTGATTCTTATACGTTTGCAATTGTTTTTCTCGTCGCTCTTCTTTTAATATCAAGTATTTGGAATAATTGGCTTTGTATTCATACATTTTTCCCAATTCCAGCTCGACAGTCTTATTACATACATTATCCAGAAATTTTTTGTCGTGCGAAACCAGTACTATCGCACCATCATACGTTTTAAAGAAACTTTCCAACCAAATAATAGACTCAATGTCTAAGTGATTGGTCGGCTCATCCAGCAACAACAGATCGGGATATTGCAACAATAATTTGGCAAGCTCTAAGCGCATCGCCCAGCCTCCTGAAAAAGTAGATGGCGCTTTATCAAAATCTTCGCGCTGATAGCCCAAACCTTTTAACACCAGTTCGGTGTTTTTGTCTTTATCGTCTATATCCAAATGCACCAAACGGTCATTGATATCACAAAACTCTTGAGATAAATTCAGATAATCATCCGTATCATAATCCGTTCTGGTTTCCAGCTGATGCTGGATATCATCCAGTTTGGCTTGCAAAATATTGATTTCACGAAATGCAGTTTGTGCTTCCAGCCATACGGTAGGTTCATTTTGCGCTCTGATTTCCTGTTTCAAAAAACCGATAGAATAAGAACTCGGCTTGGCAATACTTCCTTCTTGAGGAGTAATTTCGCCATTCAGGGTTTTCAGCAAAGTAGATTTTCCCGCACCGTTTCTGCCCACCAAACCGATACGGTCTTTGGGTTGTATGGTAAAAGTAACATTGTCGAATAAGATACGACTGCCAAATATGATAGAAAGATTAGTAGCTTGCAACATGGATGCAAAAATAGGGAAATTGTTGTTTCGGGAAGTTTAAGAATGTGCAGATGCAACAGAGCCGTAGCAGATTGCAAACAAAAGCACATCAGCTATCCTACTCGATCAAAATGGGCAGTAAAATGGCGCAAAAATGGAGGTTCATATGTAATTTTCATGCCTTTTGAAGCTTGTTTTTCTTCACTCAATTCAGCAAAAATATCAATCACATAATCGATATGACTTTGTGTGTAAACCCTTCGAGGAATAGCCAAACGTACCAACTCAAATTGTGCGGGCACAAAATTGCCTTGTACATCCGTTTTGCCAAACATCACCGAACCAATTTCGCAACAGCGGATGCCGCCTTTTACATATAAATCACAGACGAGGGCTTGACCCGGATATTCGTAAGGGGGTATATGACTATAAAAAGCTTTGGCATCTACATAAATGGCATGTCCGCCATAAGGCTTTACCGTAGGAACTCCCATTTCATTTAAATGCCTACCCAGATATTCAGTACTTTTTATGCGATAGTGTAAATAATCATCATCAAATACTTCTTGCAATCCGACAGCCAGTGCCTCCATGTCTCTGCCGCTTAAACCGCCGTATGTAACAAATCCCTCTGAAATAATCAGCAAATTCATGCATTGCTCAGCCAGCTTTTTATCTTTCAGCGTAAGCAAACCACCCATATTCACTAAGCCGTCTTTTTTGGCACTCATAATAAATGCATCGCCCAAACTTAGAAATGCCGTTCCAATTTCACGATACGTTTGATTTTCAAAACCTGCCTCACGGTGTTTAACGAAGTAGCTGTTTTCGGCAATTCTGCAAGCATCCAACACAAGCAAAATGCCATATTTATCGCACAATGCACGAACAGCAAGTGCGTTTTTATAACTTACAGGCTGACCGCCTGCGGAGTTATTGGTAATTGTTAACACGATAGCACCTATTCGGTCAGCACCAAATTTTTGTATAATAGCATCAGCTTCTTCTACATTCAAATCGCCTTTAAAAGGCAGTTCTTTTTGCGGGTCTTTAGCCTCCTCATAAATGACATCAAAAGCTTGCGCACCTGTAAATTCTATATTGGCACGTGTCGTATCAAAA
>DAOQII010000312.1:0-2579 GCA_035339455.1 Chitinophagales bacterium | reverse complement strand
GGTACGGTGTATGAGTTGTATTTTCCAGAGTTGATTAAAAAACACAAAAGGGAAATCATACAGCACCTTGGTGAGTTGCCGCGGTTTACCGACAAGATGAGCCTGCCTGCCGGCAAGGCAGATGATGAGCAGAAAATGAACATCTGCAAAACGGTTTTCAACCGCTTGAATGACCGGGAGCATCCGGTGAGGGTGAATTTATTTTACATGAGTTCTATTCCTGAAATCAGAATCATTGAAGGAAAAACAGAAAACAATTAAAATGGAAAAGTCTCGAGCTATCACTTACAACCAAATGAAAGCAGTCCTTTAACCTCTAATCAACCTTGCCCCTGCTTTAGTTAAAGAAATCAAGATTCACAGGGGAGTTGTAATGAATCCATTCAGCCACTACGACCTTGAAAAACCGGTATTTGAAAAGGAATTAAAAGACACCTTAGCATCTGTAGACAAACTGAAAGCAGTTGATATAAAGGCACTAAAAAAAACAACCTTTGACCAACTGAACAAGGAAATTGACGAATTGAAAATAAAACTTACTGAAAAGGACAATTTAGTTCAGACACTTAATGCAAAACTGAAGGCAAAATGAAACCTCATGGGAGTTCACAGCCCATAGACACACAAATCAAAATATCATAGTATATCCATTTGCTTAGATTCAAATTTCTTTAAACCATCCACATTCCACTTACTTACATTTGTTGAAAAACTAGCATATTTAAATATAAAAAGCGGCTGTACTTTTACCCCAAATGGCTAAGCGGCAAATTATTGATTTGTATTTTGACTTTTCGGTGTGGGGCATCAACTCCGCTATGGAAGACTACCGCATTTGCTGGCACCTTAATGAATTGCTGCACTGGAAAATGAAACGCATCGCTGATATCGAATTCAACAATACCAAGCAAAAATCATTCAGTTTTTTTCATGCTTACAGCTACAGCAACGTCATAGATTTTTATACGCTTGAATTTATCCAAAATAAAAATGCGGGTAATTATCTGATTCCAGAATTAAAAAACATCGATTATCTCTTATTGCTGAATGGCGAAGAAGATTATTTTGACGAATCAGCATTTATACAACTGATTTCTAAAGTTCCAGCCATTCAGACCATTATACCGATTGATGTGCAATCGCTAAAATCCAAACAAAATCTGTTAATCCGACATTTTAATGAACACCACAAGAAGAAAAACGAAAATAGTAGCTACTATTGGCCCGGCTTCTAATACCTACGAACGCCTGGTTGAATTGTATGAAAGCGGTGTCAATGTCTTTCGTCTTAATTTTTCGCACGGCAGACATGAAGATCATCTCGAGGTGATAGAACAGATAACTAAACTGAACGAAAATCTGCATGCACATGTTGCAATTTTAGCGGATTTGCAAGGTCCCAAAATGCGAACGGGTTTGATGCAAAACAATGCGGTTTTGCTTCGTGAAGGACATACTATCCGGGTGACTAATGAAGAAGTAATTGGCACGTCAGAATTGATTTCGGTTACCTACGACTTTCTTGCCCAGGATTTGAAGCCCGGAGAATGGATTTTAATTGACGATGGCAAACTGGAACTTAAAGTTGCAAAAATAATTGACAATAAAACGATAGAATGTAAAATCATTTCGGGAGGAATTCTTTCTTCAAAAAAGGGATTCAACCTGCCCAATACCGAAATTTCTTTGCCCAGTTTAACCGAAAAAGACAAGCGCGATTTAGAATTTATCGTACAGCAGCCTGTCAACTGGATAGCCTTATCCTTTGTACGCAAAGCGGAAGACATACAAGAGTTGAGGGAACATATTCACCGAATGCGTGCGCATGCCAAACTCATTGCCAAAATAGAAAAGCCGGAAGCCATTGAAAATATCGACAGCATTATTTCGGTATCAGATGCGGTAATGGTAGCCCGTGGCGACTTGGGAGTTGAGTTGCCCATTGAAGAAATGCCCCTGATACAAAAAAGTGTGATACATAAATGTATCCTGAAAGCCAAACCGGTAATCATAGCGACACAGGTAATGGAGTCGATGATGGAAATGCCGCGACCTACCCGTGCTGAAATTACGGATGTTGCCAACGGCGTACTGGATGGTGCTGATGCCATTATGCTTAGCGGAGAAACATCTGTAGGAAAAAATCCGGCTAAAGTGGTGCAGACTATAGATAAAATCATCAGACGTACAGAGCAAGAAACTTCCATATACAACAAACATCATTTGCCCAATAAAAACTCGCACACGTTTATTTCTGATGCCATCTGCTATAATGCATGCAAAATTGCAGAAGATGTGAACGCAAAAGCAATAAACGGAATGACCTATTCAGGATATACTGCATTCATGTTAGCCAGCAATCGCCCGAAATCCGACATACATATTTTCACATCCAATCCCTCACTGTTGAATACGCTTAGTTTGGTTTGGGGTGTGGATGCTTATTATTATAATAAGTTTGAAAGTACTGATGATACCATTTATGATTTGATTGACAAGCTAAAAGAGGATGAACAAGTCCATCATGGAGATTTTGTCATCAGTGTAACCAGTATGCCTATACGAGGAAAAGGCAGAGC
>DAOQII010000311.1:0-2595 GCA_035339455.1 Chitinophagales bacterium | reverse complement strand
GCAAACCGTTGTTTATCGTTTGTGGTTACGATTTCTTCAAGCAGTTGGATATTTAGTAAAACATTATGATTATTGCATTTTTCAATGAGTTCAGAAATATCTGCCCAGCCGTTTTCATCCAGATTCAAAGAAATAGTATCCGGCATATGCCGTAAAACAAGGCTAAGAAATTTGCTTATATTTTTATGTTGTTGATTGGTGTTCATTTTAATTAATTAGTGCTTCATAAAATCGTAATGACAACTGTTCGATCTGTTCACTTTTTACGACTGTACTTATCCAATCTTTGGGTATAGATTTCATTCCATAATAAAGACCTGCCATGCCTCCGGTAACACATGCTGTAGTATCAGTATCACCTCCAAGATTAACTGCACTTAAAACTGCATCCTCATAATTATCAGTATTCATCATACACCATAAAGATGCTTCTAATGTATGCAAAACATAGCCATCAGACTTAATTTCTTCTGTTGAATATTTAGCAATATCTTCTTTTATAATTTTAGAGAACAGGTTTGTTTCCTGTTTATTAAACTGGTTCTGTTCTGTAAAATCAATAATTTTCTTTTGCATACTTGAATAGGCTTTGTGCTTATCTTTTTCCTGAATTAGTTCTATCAAATAAACTACATAAACAAAACAAGCATATACAGAGCGAAAATGTGCATGTGTGATAGCTGATACCTCTTTTACTTTGCTATATATTATTGCTAAATCTTCTTCATGCTGCAAATAGAAAGCAAGTGGAAGTATCCTCATTAATGACCCATTACCATTATCTGACTCAAACAAATTGCCCGATATTGTTGGTGAACAGCCATCAATTAATCTCATTAATGCATGACGCGTTGTACCGCCAACATCAAATACTTCCCCATGTGCTGTCATATATGCATGCTGATACCAGAGCAACATTTTTTGAGCAATATCATTCAAATTATATCCTCCACACAGACTATCAGCTAAACAAAAAGTCAATGAACTGTCATCACTCCATGTTCCTTTTGGCTGATTCCAACAACCATATTCGAGCATTGTTTTTACAGGATTAGAAAGTAACGCTGTTCTGCTTTTAAACTCTACCGGCACTCCCAATGCATCGCCAATAGCTAAACCTAAGAAAGCAGCCTTAATATCATCTACATTCATAAATTAATTTTAATCTGTTTTATGCCTGTTTCTGTTATGTCTTTAATTGAGTTGGTTGTAAATATCGTGTTGTAGTATTGTATCAACTCCGCATATCCTTTGCTGAATATTCCGTGACTCACTGCCAGATATAACTGCTTTGCATTTTTATTTTGTAGTTCTTGAGCCAGTCGTATAAATGTTGCACCCCCATCGCAGATATCATCTACAACCAAACACGTTTTGCCACTCAAATCATCAGCATATACTTTGTAGCCTGTTATTTTTCCAGTGCTTACATTTCGCTGTTTGCTGCATTCCACCACTTCCAGGCCACCAAGCGCAGCAGACAGTTTATAGATTTTCTTGAGCGCACCTCCATCCGGCGCAACCAGTACAACGGATGTGTTTATACTCCTGATGACCTCTTCAATAAACGCATAGTTTGGTACTACTTTGCAGTTATTCAACAATGCAGGTGCTACGTCTGAATGCGGATCAAAGATGGTAAGCTCTTGCAGCTTTAGCTGGTTTATAAGTGTTGCATACACTTTTACACTTAAAGGTTCTCCGGGGATCATTAGCCGGTCTTGTCTTGCACCGGGAAAATAGGGAATAAAAGCCCTGATATCATTAACACCCATTCTGCGAAGCGCATCTGTTGCCATACAAACGAGCCCTAAATCATTAAAATTATTAACCCGTTGTGTTACATAAACCACATCTTCCTTTTGTACTTTGTCCAGTATTTTTATATGAGGTTCGCCACCGGAAAACACAAAGCTTTCAAAGTTGATTTCTTTATTTTCAAAAGGCTTAAACGAATTATCTAAATTTAACGTCAACATAATTAGTGTATTTATTACGCAAAGTTAATTGATAAAAATGATTCTTGCAACTTTTTTATGTGTTATTTTTACGCAAAGTGTTTTTTTTATTTTTTCAGACGGCATTATACAAATTGTATTGCATAATATCGGTGAGTACTTGTTTGTCGTCTTTTGTAAAGGCAGTGAGTTCTTTGAGTATCGCTCTGTTTTTTACCATTAGTTCTGCAATAATGGCGTAAGCAATTTCTCTGGTTGGCTGTTCCATGTCCGGATGTTTGTTGTATTCATGTTTTAATGCTTCCAGTAATTTGCCTTTTTGATGATGCGGCGTGTGATTGTTATAGATGTTTTGTATTTCTTGTATAAGTGCATCAGGTTCTTTTATTTCCGAAAAATAATTATTGATACAATTCACGGCATCTTTGTCCTTTAGCCATCCCTGAAGTAATAACTGCTGTGCATTGGTATTATCTTGCAATTTTTTTCTGTAAATCAGAGAGGCCTTAATATATTGATCTTTAGCCGTATAACCTGTAATTACTTTTTGATAATACGGTAAGGCTTGATCTTTTTTCTTCATGAGCATGTACAAATCGCCGATTTTTTCGGGTTCATTCAATTCCTGATAAATTTC
>DAOQII010000310.1:0-2605 GCA_035339455.1 Chitinophagales bacterium | reverse complement strand
ATGATTAACGCCGAAAATAATAAGACCAGCGAACCGATAAACATCCAAAATTCTCTGGATGAAATATCTTCTTCTGCTTCCACAGCCGGCACTTCACGTTTTCTGGAAATCAACAAATACAAGGATGGCACGATGAAAGCAACCATTATAGAAATGAGCAATCCGCTCATACCCAAATCTGTAAATGAATGGACGGAAGCATCACCCAAGATGCCACTCTTAGTTAAAAATGAAGAATACAAAACCAACAAAAAGCAAACAATAAACAAGACATACGTAGTAAATAATGAATGTCCGGTATGTTTATAAATCAATAGTGTATGAACGGCTCCGGCTAAAATCAGCCATGGAACAAGCGAAGCATTTTCAACCGGATCCCAAGCCCAAAAACCGCCGAAGCTCAAAGCTTCATATGCCCATGCACCACCCATCAACACACCTGCACCCAATATCATCAAAGCAAATAATGCCCATGGAAAAACAGGCTTTACCCACTCTGTATATTTGCGTAGCCAGAGTGATGTAAGGGCAAATGCAGCCGGGATTGTGCACGCAGCGAATCCTAAAAACAAAGTTGGCGGATGGATGACCATCCAGTAATTTTGTAAAGACGGATTTAATCCCGTTCCATCCTGAGCTACCCAGTCGGGTTGCATTTTAAAAATGGGAATATTCATCGTCTCCCGCATCAGTGCAAAAGGCGATGAACCTGTTTTATAATGCAAGATATAAATACCTAACAACATAGAACCCAAGAGCAGCTGGGCAAGTGAAACAAATGTCATCACCCCACTCTCCCATTCTTTTGCTTTTTTCAATAAGACAATACCTAAAACAGCATGCCAAAACATCCATAACGTAGTACTGCCCTCTTGTCCGCTCCATAATGCGGAAAACTGATAATACCAGGGTAAATCTTTTGACGTATGCTGCCATACATAGCTATACTGAAACTGATGGCTATGGATGATATAATATAAAAAGCTGAATATGCCAAATACACTTATTGCATGAGCTAAAAAAAAGTATCGTCCTGCTTTCAGCCAATTCGCTTTTTCAATGTCAGGAGTTGATTTAATGGTTGCTAAAAAAAATGATAGCGTTGCTGCGAATGCAAAAACAAACGCACTGATTGCAAATAAATGACCTAACTTTTCCAAAGAATAATTAATATTGAATTTTAGATTTTGAATTATAAATTTAAATTAAACTCCTGCCTGCTTATTACTTATTATTTATTACTTACACCTTACCTCAACTAAATACTTCTCCCTCCGTTTGCATCTTTTTCCTGATTTTTATATTTAGACGGGCATTTCATCAAAATGTCGTTAGCTTCAAAGGTATCTCCATTCATTTTACCGATTACTACTACTTTTTCTGATTTTTCAATATCACGGGGTTTCGCCTTATGAACAACTACTTTCTTTTCCAATCCTTTTGAATCTGTAACGTACATGGAAAATAAATTGGGATTTGCCTCCGGATTATAGTCCACCCCTTTTGCTTTATTCAGTACACCAACTACATTTATTTCTTTACCTTTTTTGGCATAAGCACTTTCAAATGTTTCGTAGCGGCTAAAATTGCCCAACATACTAATTAGTACTCCAACCAGAATGGCAATAAAAACAAGAATAACAATGTGTATCTTTTTCATGTTGTTGAAATTGTATTGTAAAAATACGCTTCACTTTGTAAACAAAAGATTAAGACTAATGAATTAACATTACTACCTTTGACCAAAAGCAAAAAATGACAGAATTTAATCCAAACGGTGTTGGTATAAAAAACGGACATATCTTCTCACTTCCATATTCCTATCAGGAAGCAAAATTGGTTTTATTGCCTGTTCCATGGGAAGTAACCGTTTCTTACAATGCCGGCACGGCAAATGCTCCTGAAGCAATTTTAGAAGCCAGTTCACAGCTGGATTTATTTGATGCACATGCTGAAAATGAGTTTTTAAATGGCATTTACATGCTCAAAATTTCAGACGAATGGAAACAAAAAAATAAGAAATTTCGCATCAAAGCCAATGAATATATTAAATTGCTTGAATCAGGTGCTGACTTAAGTGCTAATACTGCAGTGCAAAAAAATGTACAAGAAATAAATGAGGAATGTGATGCTTTGCGCAAATGGGTATTTGAAGAAACAACTAAATTATTAAATGAAAATAAACTGGTTGGATTAATTGGTGGCGACCATAGTACTCCACTCGGCTATTTTCAGGCAATAGGAAAAAAATATGGCGAATTTGCCATCGTACAATTTGATGCACATGCTGACTTGCGAAATGCGTATGAAGGTTTTACTTATTCGCATGCTTCTGTCATGTTTAATGCACTGAAAATAGAAGAGCTGACGAATTTATTTCAAATTGGTATCAGGGATTTATCACCGGAAGAATATGCTTTAACGCAATCGCATCCCAAGATTAAAACTTTTTTCGACTGGGATTTAAAAGAACAGCTAATACATGGTAAATCTTGGGCTGACATCACGAATGACATCATAGAACAGCTTCCACAAAATATTTATATCAGTTTTGATATTGATGGATTAGAGCGTAGCTTTTGTCCAAATACAGGTACGCCCGTTG
>DAOQII010000309.1:0-2670 GCA_035339455.1 Chitinophagales bacterium | reverse complement strand
ATAGAAAATCACGAATTGGGCATTTATTCTATCCGGCACGATTTGGTGAAGGCCATAGCATCAGTGTATGATACAACCGTGCTGACAGAAATGGACGGAAGTTTTCAAAATGGCGATTTGCATACAATTGTAAATTTTGTGGATGTAGGCAAAGCAGTTTTAAATCCTGCAAAAGCATTAAAGTACAATGCAAGATTGAGAAAAGCTTTAAAAGAAATAAAACCCGATGTGTGCCTTACGTTCACTATTCGCCCTGCTATTTATGGAAATATCGTAACTCGTTCTTTACAGATTCCTACAATATCTACCATTACCGGAACAGGACCCTTGTTTGACAGTAAAAGCCTTTCATATACAATTGCCCGCCAGCTTTACAAAAAGGTGTTGAAGAAAACCAAATTTGTTTTCTTTCCAAATTATGATGACCTCAATGGATTTATTGAAAGAAAATATATTACAAGGGCACAGGGCAGAAGAGTGCCCGGTTCGGGTATCAACTACGAGCAGTTTGTACCCATGCCATCACAAAGAAATGAAGACGGAAAGTTTGTTTTTCTTTTCATTAGCAGGTTGTTGAAAGATAAAGGAACGATGGAATATGTAGAAGCTGCTTCTTTACTTATGGAAAAATATCCACATGCCGAGTTTCATATTGTAGGCCCGCTATGGACTGGCAATAAAAAATCTTTGACGGTTACGCCTGAAGAACTAAAAAGCTGGATAGAGAAAAAATGGATTGTCTATCACGATAAACAAAATGATGTAAAGCCTTTTATTGCCAATGCTGATTGTGTGGTGATGCCTTCCTACCGCGAAGGGATGAGCAATGTTTTATTGGAAGCAGCCAGTATGGCCCGGCCATTGATAGCGACTAATGTCACCGGCTGTCGCGACATTGTGGATGATGGTGTAAATGGATTTTTGTGCGAAGTAAAAAACGGGAAAGATCTGGCTGATAAAATGGTTATGATGATGAATTTATCTGCTGAACAGAGAATGGAAATGGGGAAAAAGGGAAGAGAAAAAATGATAAAAGAGTTTGATAAAAAAATTGTGATTCAGAAATATCTGGAAGCTATAAAGGAAGTATTAGATGGAAAATAATAGACCTCCTCAATTTACATTGTCAATTGATTGGGAAGATTTCAGTCAGTTACTGGGTCGTGATGGCAGTGGTGTTCTCACACCGCCATTACCGGTAACAATTGACAGGCAAACAGACATTATGCTCGAAATGTTGAGTGATGCAGGGCATAAAGCAACTTTTTTTGTTCTGGGAATGACGGCGCAGCATAGACCCGATCTGGTGAAAAAAATAGCGGGCGAAGGGCATGAGATTGGATTGCATGGTCAATGGCATATCAATATGCGTACGCTGACTAAAGAGCAAGCTTGGAGCGACCTCAGTGATAGCTATAAATTAGTAACTGATATTATCGGGGCACCGGTTTACGGTTTCAGGGCACCTTATTTTTCAGTTGATGAATCCAACTATTATGTTCTGGAAATGCTGGCTGATCTGGGTTTGATTTATGACAGCAGTATTTTTCCGTTGAAATTAAAACGATATGGTGTTGCCAACTTCAATAAGGAAGATGCATTTTATGTTTTACCAAATGGTAAACAAATAGTTGAATTACCACTTACGGTCGCAAGAATGTATGGAAAAAATATTCCGGTAGCTGGTGGTGGTTATATGAGGGCTTTTCCAAAATTCTTTTTGAAGAAAGTATTTAAAAAACTCAACCGGGATGAGGCCAATGTGATGTTGTATATGCATCCTTATGAATTTGACACCAAAAGCATAGATTGCTCGGCCAACTACCCTGAAAATTTTTCATATTCAAAAATTAAAACAGCAATCATTAACTTGCGCTGGAATTTATTTCGTCAATCCATTCGAGGAAAACTAAAATATTTACTGAAACAATACCAATTTACAACCTGTTTAAACAAAGCAAACTATGTCAAAAACAATACACACAGCCCAGCAATACTGGGACGTACGCAGTGATCTATTCGCCAATTATTACAAAAAGCCTTCCATGTTTGATAAGATGTTTCGGAAGGCTGTTTACACCCGTACCGCAGTGATGCTGAACACCATTAAGGAATGTGGAAAATGTACCGTGCTGGATATTGGTTCCGGTCCCGGAGTGAATAGTGTTACTTGGTTGAAAAACTCAGAAGCAAGTTTTCTTTTGGGAATTGATTTTGCTGAGAATATGAATGAATATGCAAGAAAGAATGCCGAAGCGGAAGGAGTAGGCGATCGTTGCAAATTTGTAGCAGGTGATTTTTTGACCTATGATTTTAAAGGCGAAAAATTTGATGTTGCTTGTGCAGCAGGTGTTACTGACTATGTAAAAGACATAGAAGCACTTGTAAAAAAGATGGACATTGTTACAAATAAAGCATTTGTTGCTTCATGGCCAACAGGTGGTTTAAGAATGGCTTTGCGTCGTTATCGTTATACTTGTCCGGTATTTCAATACAATGAAGCAGATGTTCGCAGATTGCATGAGGGCTGTAATATCAAGAGCCTTGATATCATTCCAATGCAAGGCGGTTTGATGAGTGTGGCCAGAAAATATTAATTTCAATATTCTTAAACGTTTTCAAAGCCTCCGAATTTTCGGGGGCTTTTTTTATACTTAAATAGCCATAATT
>DAOQII010000308.1:0-2683 GCA_035339455.1 Chitinophagales bacterium | reverse complement strand
AAACCGGATTTTCTTTATTCGTTTCATACACGATTAAGGCATAATTCCCCGACTTGGTAACACGCATGTCATTATTCGGAAAAGTCATGGTATAATGAGTATAGGGTACTTTGGTACCATTGGAATAAGAATAATCGTTGATTGTAGATTCGGTAAAGCCCTCGGTATACTCCATGATATTCATATCCGAAGGCGACCAGTCGGCACGGCATTGCTGCACGGTATAATAGAAAGTTTTGGATTTGTTGGATAAATCATCAAAATGTAAAACCAGTGTTTCAGGTGAATTCAATTGTATGGCAGCGAAGCCCATCTCATTCTCGGTAGGAAAAAACTGCACCGTCTTGATATATGAAACAAAAACCTGATTGTCATAGGTTATGGCAAAAGAATACGCATAATTCCATAAAAGGAAAGCTAAAAAAAAATGTAT
Source organism: Chitinophagales bacterium (assembly GCA_035339455.1). Classification (GTDB taxonomy): domain Bacteria; phylum Bacteroidota; class Bacteroidia; order Chitinophagales; family JADIYW01; genus JADJSS01. Next base: position 2,250 of record DAOQII010000308.1, on the reverse strand, counting down.
TTTTGAACGATACATGAAAGCAGTACAGCAAATTTCTTTCCAAAAATAAGATTTTGATTAAAATAATTCTTTATGAAGTTCCGAACGGAGATATTTCTACAAAAAAGCTCGCTGAAAATCAGCCATCAGGATAAAATCTTGCTCGCAGGTTCTTGTTTTGCAGAAAATATGCAGGCTTATTTCCGGCGATTTTTGTTTGATGTCTTGTCCAATCCGCATGGTGTTATTTATAATCCTGTTTCACTCCATAGAGCTTTGCAGGATGTCGCAAACAAAAAGATATATGAATTAAAGGATCTGCATTTTTATAATGAATTATATTTTTCAGCAGCTCATCACACCTCATTCAGTGATACAGACAGTTCTGTTTGTCTGGAAAAAATAAATACTTCAATTACACAAGCTCATCAGCATTTGCAAAATGCGAATGTGCTAATTATTACACTGGGAAGTGCGTATGTATATGCCTGGAATGAAACAGGTGCAAATTACTTTGGTACTCCTTCAGAAATAGTTGCCAATTGCCACAAATTGCCAAATACGTTTTTTCAGAAACGCCTGCTTTCTTTAGAGGAAATAGTACAAACATTGCAAGACACCATTCGCATTTTTCCCGATAAAAAAATCATCTTTACGGTAAGTCCAGTGCGGCACTGGCGTGATGGAGCAGTAGAAAATATGCGCAGTAAATCTTTGTTGATAGAAGCCATTCACCGTGTTGCAGAACAATCAGCTGCGGTATATTATTTTCCGGCTTTTGAATTGATGATGGACGATTTGCGCGATTATCGTTTTTATGAAGAAGACTTATTACATCCCAATAAAACAGCGGTAAACTATATTTGGGATAAATTTGCTGCTACATTTTTTGATGAAGAAACACAGTTGCTCAATAAAAAAATTGATGCCATACAGGCCATGAAATCGCACCGCCCTAGATTTGAAGATACCCAAGCCTATCAGGCACACAAACAAAAAATAGAACAAGAAATTAATGTGCTGACTACCCAATATCCATACTTAGATTTTACTCAAAAGTAACCGGAATTTCTATCGTGAAGCTGTTCGTCCAGGCATTGAGCAAGGTGTTTTCATATTTGCCGTTCAATACTTCAATAGTAGAAAGCAAGTTTTGAATAGCAGGTTGAGCCGGATTCAATTTTATGCCGGAATATACAATACGAAGCTGTACACGTTGTTCCGTTTTTAGTTCTACAAGCCTGATTTGTAAGGTATCTGGACGGTTTTGTTTAAAGTAGGAAAGCAATTGTTGAAGAAGATCATAAATGGTGTTTTGTGATACAAAGCTGAGCTTGTCTGAGATCAGTATGGAGTAGGGTAAGGCGGTTTTTGAGCCTATTATGAAGGCATCAAACATATCCTGTAAGGCTGTTTTTATTCCGAATTTATTTAGCGTTGGCGGTAAAAAAACATGCGATAGTTTTCTTGTTGTAGAGCAAATATCATCAGTTGTTTGTAACAGTTTTTGTAAGGCAATCTTGTCTTCAGGTGTAGTTGTCTTCAGCGCACTCATTTTCATTTTTACAGAAGATAGCAATACACCTATACCGTCATGCAGTTCTTGTCCTACACGTTGCCGTTCCCGGTATTGCCCTTCAACCAATGCATAATTATTGGAAACATAGAGTGCGCTCATTTGTGTTTTCATTTTTTCATTTTGTCTAAGGATAAACAACACCCGGTAAACCGTAGTAAAGCTGATGATGATGGCAATAATAAATGCATTGCTGTAGGTATAAATTTGTCCGAGACTGACACCAAAAAAATCGCGGGCAAATTCCGGTTGCGGATAAAAAAGGAAAAAGGAAAAAGATAAAAAGTAAACTAACGTAAAAAAAATAAGTGAACGATTATTTGATTTCAGGTATGCTGTGATAAAAGTAAATAAGATCATGATATAACAGGCAATGGCAAAAATGCTTTGCGAAATTTTGAAAAGCTGTTGCAACTGTGGCGTTAATAATCCGAATAAAAAGGAGATAAAAGTAATAAAGATACCTGCAATAATAAATTGTTTAGAAATGCGCTGTAGCCCTTCAGCCTTCACTCTGGATTTGATAAACCCTCTCAAAAATGTAACAGATGCCAGCAAATACATGGATAGCATCACTTTGCGCATCAGAAAATCCAGATGCGGATAATTTGGCCACAGATACTCAAAGGCAAAACTGTTCTTGACAAAAAGATAGAGTGTTCCGGATAGAAGATAGGCACTGTAATAAATGTAAT
>DAOQII010000307.1:0-2712 GCA_035339455.1 Chitinophagales bacterium | reverse complement strand
AACAAAGTTTTCAATGAAAACAATAAAGTTGCGATGACTGCCTTTCCTCAGCTGACTAAAGAACAAGTACAAGACATCTTTTTATATGTAAAAAACAGCGCAGTTGTAGAACAACCTGCTGCCGGCGCAGATGCTGGCACTGCTACTCAAGCTGCACCCAAATCAAATACAGGTATTTTCTATTTCCTGATTGTCTTGTTGGCAATATTAGCATTAGTGCTTTGGAATATCGTTTCCAAACTGAATAAAATAGTGAATGCTAAAGAAGGTGTAGCAGAACCGGAAGCAAAACCATTCTTCGGCCCTCGCTTTAAAAAGACAGCCTTGTTGTTGGGTTCAGTATTATTAGTGTTCAACATCTTTAATGGAGCTATTGATTTAGGTCGCTCTCAGGGTTATGCGCCTGATCAGCCTATTCGTTTCTCCCATGCATTACACGTAGGACAAAACCAAATTGATTGTCAATATTGCCATATCGGAGTGGAAAAAAGTCGCCATGCAAGTATTCCGGGTACACAAATTTGTATGAACTGTCATAAAGCAGTCAATACCGGTCCGAAATACGGAAAAGATGAAATCAAGAAAATTTATGATTACGCAGGTTGGGATCCAGATCAGGCAAAATTTGTTCGTGAACCTAAAAATATAGAATGGGTAAAAATTCATAACTTGCCGGATCACGTTTATTTCAACCACTCACAACACTATAAAGTTGGTGGCATTAAATGCCAAACATGTCATGGCAAAGTAGAAGAATACGAAGTGATGAAACAATTTGCACCGCTTTCTATGGGATGGTGTATCAATTGTCACCGTCAGACAGAAGTGAAATTTAACGACAATAAATACTACTCTATTTTCCAACGCTACCAAAAAGAGTTGAAAGAAGGTAAAAAAGATAAGATTACCGTAGCTGATGTTGGAGGTACTGATTGTCAAAAATGTCACTATTAATTAAAAATTATTTGTATAAATCGTTATAACATTCCTAATAATGAGTAACAAAAAATACTGGTCGAGTTTAGATGAGTTGAATGAAACTCCGGCATATAAGGAACAAGCCGCTAATGAGTTTCATATCAACGGCGACGAAAATGATGTAACAGAGTTCGGCTCTAACCGCAGAGATTTCTTAAAAGCAATGGGTTTCAGCGTTTCAATTGCTGCACTATCATCTGCCTGTCAGATTCCGGTTAAAAAAGCTATTCCTTACACGATAGATTTAAGAAAAGCAGTTCCTGAAATCGTACCCGGTGTTGCGGAATATTTCGCATCCACCTATTGTAATGGTACTGATTTTGTCAATATTTTAGTGAAAACACGTGAAGGTCGTCCTATAAAAATTGAAGGCAATAATGAATCGCCTTTGACTTTAGGAGGAACCAATGCGCATGCTCAAGCTTCAGTTTTGGGATTGTATGATGTTACCAGAGCCCAACAACCTTTGAAAGGTGGGAAAAAAACCGATTGGAAAACAGCAGATGCAGAGATTATACAAAAATTAAGTTCAATTGCACAGGCCGGTGGCAAAATTGCATTGGTTACTGGAACGGTTACATCAGTACTGACCAAAAAAGCAATTGAAAAATTTGTGGCAAAATATCCTACTACGAATGTAGTGAGTTATGACGCTGTATCTGCTTATGCAACACGTAAAGCAAATCAGATTTCTTTAGGCTCGCCAATTATTCCTACCATTCATTATGACAAAGCAGATGTAATTGTTGGCTTTAACAGTGATTTTATCGGAACGGGTATTTCTAATGTGGAAAATGCTAAAAAATACATAGCAAACCGTGTTCCCAGCAAATCTAATCCTAAAATGTCACGCCATTATCAGTTTCAGTCTGTGGCTACATTAACAGGTTCTAATGCGGATTACAGATTTCAAATTAAACCATCTGAAGAAAAACAGGCATTAATAAACTTGTTGGCAAAAGTGGGTGGAAGTATTAGTGGTAGTGCCGCAGTATCTGTCAAAGAAACTAACGAAGGTATTGACAAAGCTGCTAAAGATTTGTTGGCATCAAAAGGACGTTCTGTAGTGGTTTCAGGTACTAACGATGTACAAATTCAATTATTGGTAAATGCTATTAACAGTGTCTTAGGTAACTACGGAACAGTTGTTGATACCGCAACTACTTACAACTTAAAATCTGGAAATGATGAAGCTTTAGCTGCTTTAGCAAATGATTTGAAAGTAGGAGCATATAAAGCCGTTATATTCTTGGGAGCTAATCCTGTTTATAATACCGGCTATGCAGAAATTTTTAAAAATGCAGTAAAAGGTGCTGAGCTTTCTGTTTCTACGGCTGACAGACAAGATGAAACGGCTCAATTCTGTACCTATTTATGTCCGGAATCACATTACTTAGAGTCTTGGGATATTATAAATCCAAAAACAGGATTTTACGGTTTTGTTCAGCCAACAATTAATACTATTTTCAGTACCCGTCAGGTAGCAGAAACACTGATGACTTGGTCTGGAGATACGACACCAATTGCTACTTTTGCTGAAAATGAAATTGCCGCTTTATCGGGAGGAAATTATCAAAATGCAGTTCAAGCAGGATTTTTTGGTGCTGATGGTGTTGGTGGCGGTGCTGCTGCTAACGCAGGTAGTGCAATAGCGGCCATTACTCCGGTAACTGCTGCTAATGGCATGGAAGCTGTACTCTATCAAAAAATAGGTGTAGGAGATGGCGAATTGGC
>DAOQII010000306.1:0-2757 GCA_035339455.1 Chitinophagales bacterium | reverse complement strand
GAAAAAAGTGAGAAATGCAGTAAAAACAAAAAGGATTGCAAAAAAAGCAAATCTAAATGCACTAAAACTGCTGAATAGTCAATATTTCAGCAAAACAAATAACAAACCTGCCCACTTTGGCAGGTTTTTTTGTTTTTAGGTTAATAAATAGGCTCGAATTGTTAATAATGGCTTTTTTGTCGTACATTCGCACCGCTTTAAAAATCAGATAATTATAGTATTATGAATCCACTATTTTTTGTAGTTCCCGCCATGGGTTTATTTGGCTTGCTTATCACTTTTGTGAAATTCAACTGGGTAAAAAAACAAGATGCGGGCGATGCCAACATGAAAGAATTAGCCGGCTATATTGCCGATGGAGCCATTGCCTTCTTGAAGGCAGAATGGAAAATTTTAACTTACTTTGGTATCATTGCCGCTGTATTGTTAGCCGTGCTTGGTTTTGCAGGCGGTGAGGGCTCCAGCCCTGTAATTGCACTTGCTTTCTTAACCGGTGCAATATTTTCTGCAACAGCAGGATATATTGGCATGAAAGTGGCAACATTAGCCAACGTGCGCACCACGCAGGCTGCTCGCACTAGTTTGCCTCAAGCTTTAAAAGTGTCTTTTACAGGAGGCTCTGTAATGGGCTTGGGCGTAGCTGGTTTAGCCGTGTTAGGCTTAGGCAGTTTGTTTATCATGTTTTATTTCCTATTTGTACATACCAACAATGGAACTCCGGAATGGGCAGAGCAAGTAAAACGTGCTATTGAAGTACTTACAGGATTCTCATTAGGGGCTGAGTCTATTGCATTGTTTGCCCGTGTGGGTGGTGGTATTTATACCAAGGCTGCCGACGTGGGTGCCGACCTTGTAGGCAAAGTGGAAGCCGGAATTCCTGAGGATGATGTTAGAAATCCTGCTACTATCGCTGATAACGTGGGTGATAACGTGGGTGACGTTGCCGGTATGGGTGCAGACTTATTCGGTTCTTACGTGGCAACGGTTTTAGCTACCATGGTATTGGGTCAAGAAACAATTTCTAACGATAAATTTGGCGGATTAGCTCCAATCTTATTACCGATGGCTATTGCCGGAACAGGTATCTTATTTTCCTGGATAGGTACGTTCTTTGTTACCATTTCTAACGAAAATGATAATGTACAAGGGGCATTGAATAAAGGAAACTGGGGTTCAATAATTTTAACGGCTATAGCATCTATAGGTTTGGTAAAATTTATTTTGCCTACAGAAATGGTCTTGCGTGGTCATACCTTTACCTCTAACGGTGTGTTGGGTGCCATTTTCGTGGGATTAGTAGTTGGTGCATTAATGTCTATCATTACTGAATATTATACGGCAATGGGCAAACGCCCTGTATTGTCAATAGTACGTCAATCATCAACCGGGCATGCTACGAACGTAATTGGTGGTTTGGCTGTAGGGATGGAAAGTACCTTGTTGCCTATTATTGTTTTAGCTGCCGGTATCTTCGGTTCTTATATGTGCGCCGGACTATATGGCGTAGCTATTGCAGCTGCAGGTATGATGGCAACAACTGCCATGCAATTAGCTATCGATGCATTCGGTCCTATTGCAGATAATGCTGGCGGTATCGCAGAGATGAGCCAGTTGCCTGAAGAAGTACGAGGCAGAACAGATATTTTGGATGCAGTAGGTAATACTACGGCTGCTACCGGAAAAGGATTTGCAATTGCATCAGCGGCATTGACTTCTTTAGCTTTGTTTGCGGCATTTGTAGGAGTGGCTAAAATTGATGCTATCGACATTTACAAAGCGCCTGTTTTGGCAGGCTTGTTTATAGGAGGTATGATTCCGTTTATATTTTCTTCATTAGCAATTTCTGCTGTGGGCAGAGCGGCTATGGACATGGTAAATGAAGTTCGTCGTCAGTTCAGAGAAATTCCGGGCATTATGGAGTATAAGGCTAAGCCTGAATACGAAAAATGCGTACAAATCTCTACGCAGGCTTCTATCCGCGAAATGATGTTGCCGGGTGCTATTGCTTTGATTACTCCTGTGGTTATTGGTTTCTTATTTGGCCCGGAAGTATTGGGTGGTGTATTGGCAGGCGTAACGGTAAGTGGCGTATTAATGGGCATGTTCCAGTCAAATGCCGGAGGTGCCTGGGATAATGCAAAAAAATCATTTGAAAAGGGCGTGGATATCAACGGAGAAACTTTTTATAAAAAATCAGAGCCGCATAAAGCAGCCGTAACCGGTGATACCGTAGGCGATCCGTTTAAAGACACCTCAGGTCCGTCAATGAATATCCTGATTAAATTGATGTCTATCGTTTCATTAGTAATCGCTCCTTATATTACCATTGGCGGATTGTTGCATGTTGACAATGATGCTAAAGCTGCAGCTTGTTGCCCTGAAATGAGCAAAGAAGCTTGTATGGGAATGAGTCCTGAAGAATGTGCGGCCAAGATGGGTAATATGGATTCTACGTTTACATTTGTAAATGAAAACGGCGATACCGTTGTTAAGCATATCGTGATAAAAAAAGATTTTGCATGTAATGAAGAAGATTGTAAAAAAGCAGGTTGTGAGAATCCGGGGAAATGTGATCCTTCAAGCTGTGATAAGCCCTGTTGCGCAGACAAAAAACACTGCACGAATGAAGAAATGAAGAAAGATTGCTGCATGAAGAAATAAGGCAATACTAAATATAAAATGAATCCCGACAACTTGTCGGGATTTTTTATTTTAGGCACAATAATTGAACTTATTAATCGTTTTTAACATTTATAC
>DAOQII010000305.1:0-2786 GCA_035339455.1 Chitinophagales bacterium | reverse complement strand
TCGCACTTTCGCATTTAATATTGTTGCTATTTTTCGTAAGCCATTCCATTTATCAACTTATTCGTTTTCATTTGCCCAATACCGACAAAAAAAATGATTTTTATCCATTTTCCTAAATACAGAACACTCTTCTAATTAAGTTCGGTTCAAGCAACTCAATGAAATAAAATAGTTGATTTCTCATTTTTTCTCCAACTTAACAAGGAGGAGGAATTAAAAGGTGGTGGTTCTAAAAAACTAAATCAACTATTTGGGGATGTTCAACATTAAATCATAATAAGCTTAACGAGTTGGTTCTTATTTCATTTTTTGTGCTGTAGCATTGTTATTCCAAAGCTAATAAAGCATCCAGGTGGTAAAAATTATAAATTATACTTCACATGAGATAAAAACTATATTTATAAATAGCTATACATGCTCTGTGTTTCAAATTTGGAACAAGATTTTAATTATTATAATGCATTCTCCGAATTCTGTAAATTAATGTTATTTTATTCTTTACGGAATTCTAAATTTGGAGGAATAATCGTATATTCGCAGTTCGATTTTGGATAAGTAGGTGTACTTAATCCGTTTTTTTTATTATATCTAACTAAAAATCAACAGCTTATGCCTTTCAAGAAGGACAACAAAATCAAAACCGAATTTTCAACTATCACGTTAAAATTGGCTTCTCCCGATTCTATCCTTGAGCGTTCTTTCGGCGAAGTAAAAAAACCCGAAACTATCAACTACCGTACCTACAAACCCGAAATGGAAGGTCTGTTTTGTGAGCGCATTTTTGGGCCAACAAAAGATTATGAATGTTTTTGCGGCAAATATAAAAGAATCCGCTACAAAGGAATTGTGTGTGACCGTTGCGGTGTAGAAGTTACAGAAAAGAAAGTTCGCCGTGAGCGAATGGGACATATCAAATTAGTAGTTCCGGTTGTTCATATTTGGTATTTCAAATCTTTACCTAATAAAATAGGTTATATTTTAGGCTTGTCTTCTAAAAATGTGGAAACTATCGTTTATTACGAGAGATACGCTGTTATTCAGCCAGGCATTACTGAAGACGGTGTTACTGTAAACGGTGAAAAGAAAACAACGAAATATCTGGATTTAATTACAGAAGAAGAATATCTGGATATTTTAGATGCATTGCCAAAAGACAATCAACTTTTGTCTGATGATGATCCAAATAAGTTTATTGCAAAAATGGGTGGCGAAGCTCTGCGTGACCTGTTATCAAGAATAGAATTGACCAAATTGTCTGCAGAATTGCGCCATAAAGCATCAAATGAAACTTCTCAACAACGTAAGTCAGAAGCTTTGAAACGTTTGAGCGTGGTGGAAGCTTTCCGTGAAGCCAACGAGCATGTGGAAAATCGTCCGGAATGGATGATAGTACAATATCTTCCAGTTGTTCCACCTGAATTGCGTCCATTAGTTCCATTAGATGGAGGTCGTTTCGCTTCTTCAGATTTGAACGATTTATATCGTCGTGTCATTATCAGAAACAATCGTTTGAAACGTCTTATCGAAATAAAAGCTCCTGAAGTTATCTTACGAAATGAAAAACGTATGCTTCAAGAAGCAGTTGACTCTTTGTTTGATAACTCACGGAAATCCAATGCAGTAAAAGCAGAAGGTGGTCGTGCTTTGAAATCACTTTCTGATGTTTTAAAAGGAAAACAAGGTCGTTTCCGTCAGAATTTGTTGGGTAAACGTGTTGACTATTCCGGTCGTTCGGTAATTGTGGTTGGTCCTGAATTGAAATTGCACGAGTGTGGTTTGCCTAAAGATATGGCTGCCGAGTTATTCAAGCCGTTTATTATCAGAAAATTACTCGAAAGAGGTATAGTAAAAACTGTAAAATCTGCTAAAAAATTAGTAGATAAAAAAGAAGCAGTTGTTTGGGATATTTTGGAAAATGTAATGAAAGGACATCCGGTTATGCTAAACCGTGCCCCGACATTACACCGCTTGTCTATTCAGGCTTTCCAGCCTAAATTAATTGAAGGTAAAGCCATTCAGCTTCACCCATTGGTAACCACGGCATTCAACGCCGACTTTGACGGTGACCAAATGGCGGTGCATGTGCCTTTGAGCAATGCTGCGATTTTGGAAGCTCAACTTTTAATGTTGGCTTCGCACAATATCCTGAACCCTCAAAACGGTACACCAATTACGATTCCGTCTCAAGACATGGTATTGGGTCTGTATTATCTTACAAAAGGTAAGAAAACCATGGGAGATGATAAAGTGAAAGGAGAAGGCAAGGTATTTTATTCTGCAGAAGAAGCTATTATCGCTTTAAATGAAGGACAGGTAGATTTGCATGCATATGTTAAATGCCGTGTAAGAGTGCTGGAAAATGGCAAACCGGCAATGAAACTGATAGAAACTACGGTAGGTCGTCTAATATTTAATGAAGTAGTACCTCCTCAATGTTCTTATGTAAATGAGTTACTCTCTAAAAAGAGTTTAAAAAATGTAATTGGTGATGTATTAGCCAGTACTGATATCCCTACGACGGTTAAATTCCTTGATGATATCAAAGAATTAGGTTACCGCCAGGCATTCAAAGGAGGATTATCATTTAATATTGATGATTTGATTATACCGAATATCAAATCTAAATTGTTGACTGATGCTTCTGAAGAAGTGGATGAAGTTTGGGCTAACTATAATATGGGTTTAATTACCAACAACGAACGTTATAACCAGATTATTGACATCTGGACACGTGTAGACACTCGTATCACGGATAGTTTGATGAAAGAAATTTCTACTCACCGTCA
>DAOQII010000304.1:0-2788 GCA_035339455.1 Chitinophagales bacterium | reverse complement strand
TTTTGGGAAATTGATACCTCAGATTTAGCGTAATTGTACTCTTTTGTTTGATAGTGAAATTAGCCGTGTTTTGCCAAAGCGGTTGTTGTAATGACAAGCCTCCGCTGAGCATTTTCCATTTTATATCGAAACCAGCAGTAAGTAATAATAGTTTTGTACCTGAAAAATGCTGTATGATATTTTTGCGCAGGTTTCTGTCCTGAAACTCAGAACGCAACCCGATATTGGGCAAGAAGGCTATTTTCTTAAAACTATGCTGGTAACTTGCAGATAGCTGATAAGTGTACATACTGCCATACCTCACTTTCTCTTTATTAACCGTGTTGAATTTCATATATACAAACTGAATCAAACTCCAGTTTTTATAACTTAATAAATAAGTTAATGACATGGGAACATCAAACGATCTGGAACCAAATGTGAAATTCTGTAATTCGTCCATGGTGTTGGCAATATTCTTCCCTGTAGGAAATTCAACCCCGGCACCGATGTTTAATTGATGTCCGAATTGATGTTTTGTATTGCATGCCGGCTTATTGATAATTCTGAAATTACTAAAGAGGGTAATATCATTTAACCCGACAGATTGCTTTTTGTCTGCGGCATATTGATTAACCATAAGCGAATAGGGCAGCATCAATCGCAATTCTACCCAGCTTTTGGGTGAATATCCTATCGTTAGTGTTTGATTAAAAAGGTGAATTCGTTCTACTGCTGATGAAGAATCCAGCATTTTATATTGCTTGTAACTGCTCGAAAGGGCTGCATATGATTGTGGCTCGGAAGAAAGAAAATCGCCGGAGAAAACTCCCGGATTACATCCGCATAAATCACAGGCATTTACCTTTGCCAACAGCAACAAACCATATAAAAAAGAAATAGTCTTTTTCATGGAAATGTTGTTGAAAAGGTTAAAAAAATAAGATTAACCTAGCAACAAGGTGGGTGAAATAAGGTTGTGGTATACCCGCTAAAAACAGGGGCATTGTATATGCATGTATTTTGCTGTAGTGCAGCAGATTGAGGTAATTGAAGTACAACAAGACATAACTTCTGTTTTACCCACTCTACTTCTCTGAATTTGAATGCAGAAGAGAATGGCGCAACAGGATTGTCTTCCGATTTTTTTTCAACTTTTGCTAAGTGACAGCTGCCCTCACAACAACTGTTTGGCTTGTTCTTGTTGATACAAAAATCTCGGGTGATTTTTTTCTGGAATGATTTGTAAATCAGCAAATACGTCAAATGTGGTGAACTGCTGAGTAACATCAAGCCACATAATACAATTGCTGAAAATACTTTCATTATCTGTTTTCTATTTCCGGATATGGTCTAATAGTCGCCCCGGTATAAATTTGACGCGGTCTGCCAATTGGTTCTTTATTTTCTTTCATCTCTTTCCACTGCGACACCCAACCCGGTAATCTGCCCAAGGCAAATAAAGCAGTAAACATATCTGTAGGAAAATCCAGAGCATTATAAATAATACCTGAATAAAAGTCAACGTTTGGATAGAGTTTTCTGCTTACAAAATATTCATCATGCAGTGCGGCTTGTTCTAATTCTTTTGCGATAGTCAATTTCTTGCTAACCACACCCAAATCATTTAAAACCTCATCACAGGATTTTTTGATAATATTCGCTCTAGGGTCAAAGTTTTTATACACGCGGTGTCCGAAGCCCATCAATCTGAAGCCGGAAGCTTTGTCTTTAGCCATGGCTACAAATTTAGCGGTGTCTCCACCATCATTTTCGATAGCTTCCAGTTGTTCCAGTACTGCCTGATTGGCTCCACCATGTGCAGAACCCCAAAGGGCATTGATGCCTCCGGCTACAGATGCATAAATATTGGAATTGGCAGAACCCACCATACGTACCGTTGATGTGGAACAGTTTTGTTCGTGATCCGCATGCAAAATCAATAATTTATCCATAGCATCCAAAGCTACAGAACTTGCTTTTTTGCCAAATGCCATTTGCATGAAATTGGATACATAATCCAATGATTTGTCATTCTCTACAAAATCCAACCCTTGGTAGTTGCGCATAATCATGCCAACAATTACCGGAAACTTAGCCAGAATATTGATAATTGTTTCTTCCGTTACTTTAGTGGCATCTTTACCAAAGGTTGCAGACAGGGCTACCGTTGCAGCACTCAGCTGTGCCATGGGGTGTGTGCCTTTCGGCATTGATTTTAATAATTCAAAAATATGCAAAGGCACATCAGAATTTTCCTGTAGCTTTCCATTGAATGCTGTTAATTGCACTAAAGTTGGCAATTCGCCATACAGCAACAAATATGCGACTTCTGTAAAATTTGATTTTTCTGCCAAGTCGGCAATTTCATAACCCCGGTAGCGCAAAATACCCAGTTCACCATCCAAGAAAGTGATGGCGCTCTTGGTTGCTCCCGTGTTTTTATATCCAAAATCTAAGGTTACCAGCCCTGTTTCTTCTCTAAGGTTTGAAATATCAATGCTGGGTTCGTTTTCGGTTCCGATAAATACGGCACAGTTTGAGGATTTGCCGTTATAAGCGATAAGCACGTTTTCTTCTGCCATAACATAAAATGTGAAGCTAAAGTTACAAAAAGATTGGCCATACTACATTAAGATAATATTATTCCGATTGTGTCAAAACCCAAACTAGTAATTGGAGCATCCTGAATAATTAAAATCAAACAAGTAAATCGGGATGAAAATGTATTGCATCTGTTTTAATAAAACAAAGTGTCGAAAAGAAAATATGCAATTTATTTATAATATTTAAATTTAAAAAAAATACT
>DAOQII010000303.1:0-2792 GCA_035339455.1 Chitinophagales bacterium | reverse complement strand
ATCTATGCAATTATTGCCAAATGCATATGGCAAAAATGCAAGTGATGAAATATGTTTTGTAATAATGAGATTGGCTTTTTTCCCTATAGTAATTGAACCGACTAAATCTTGTACTTCCATAGCAAAAACACCGTTGACAGTAGCTGCATTGATAGCTTCTTCGGGGAGCATTTTCATTTGTATGCATGCTAAAGACAAAACAAAATTCATATTTCCACTTGGTGAAGAGCCGGGATTAAAATCGCTTGCCAGTGCAATAGCAGCATTGTGTTCTAACAGTGTTCTGGCTGGTGCGTAGTGCATGCGCAAATAAAAGGAACATGATGGCAAAAGTGTGGCAACAGGTGCATTTTCGTAAGATAATAAGGCAATTTCGTCCTCACCTATTGTTTCTAAATGATCTACAGACAATGCATTTACATTTACACCTGCTTGCACTCCACCGGAACGGTTAAGCTGATTGGCATGTATTTTTGCCCGCAACCCATAATCCATTCCTTTCATGCAGATATATTCTGTTTCTGCTTGAGTAAAAAATCCGTTTTCACAAAACACATCGATATAATCAGCTAAATTATCCGCAGCAATTTTGGGTAACAATTCATCTGTCAATATTGAAATATAGCCTGCTTTATTATCTTTAAAAGAAGCCGGTATGGCATGTGCGCCCAAAAAAGTAGATTTTATGGGGATGGAATTTTGTTTTTTCAGTTGCTGAATAACACGCAGCATTTTTAATTCGCCTTCTACACTCAAACCATACCCGCTTTTTATCTCTATTGCTCCAGTCCCCAATTGTATCAGTTCGTCGAGACGTTGCTGCGTTTGTTCGAGTAAAATTTCTTCGGGTGTGTTTTGTAGTTTTTGTGCTGAATTTAAAATACCGCCACCCTTTGCGGCAATTTCAGCATAGGATAAGCCTTTTATTTTATCTATAAATTCTGATTCTCTGTATGCTGCAAAAACAAGATGCGTATGGCTATCGCACCAGCTAGGCAATACTGAAGCACCTTTTACATCATACAATTCATCCTTAATTTCATCCGGATTAATATCCTGCATCAAACCATAATCAACAATGCAGTCATCCTGGATTTTCAGATAAGCATTTTCCAAGACAGGCAAAATGGCTAAATCTGCACCTCTCAGCAAAGTAATTTGCTCTCTAACATTTACTAAAAAGCCAATATTGATAAGATACATGACAGGCACAAATTACGAAAATTAGTTGTAAGTCAAGGATTGCATATTATTTCACAAAACGCCTAATCCTTCTCTTATAATTACCGGCTCGTCGTGTGTGCAGTCTATAACCGTAGATGGTATAATGCCACCAGTTCCGCCATCAATGACGATATCTACAGTATGTTCGTAGCGTTCATAAATTGAATAGGCTTCCGTGATATAATCAATGATATCATCTTCATGGTGGATGGAAGTAGACAAAATCGGGTTGCCCAATTCGTGTACAATTGTGCGGGCAATATTATTATCAGGAACACGAATACCGATAGTTCTTTTGTTATTTTTAAATAATTTGGGTATGGAATTATTTGCGTTTAAGATAAATGTAAATGGTCCCGGTAAGCATCGCCGCATCAATTTATAAGTAGGAGTGTCCAGATTTAAAGTAAATTCGGAGATATGGCTTAAGTCATAACAGACAAAAGAAAAGTTCATTTTTTCAGGTTTCACTTTTTTCAGCCGACAGACTTTCTCAATTGCATCTCTGTTATAAATATCACAACCTAAGCCGTACACTGTATCGGTAGGATAAATGATTATACCTCCACTGCGCAGGCAATCTACAATTTGTTTCATTTTGCGCATGTCAATATTATCCGGATATAATTCGAGATACATGATGCGCAAAGGTACGACTAAAATCCGTCAAACTTTATGAACTGACAGATGATTCCACCCATCAAAGCAAATGATATTATCCAAAAACCTGAATTGATAAAAATATATTTCCAGCTTTTTCTTTCAAATAAGGCATTTATGCTTAAAACAGGAAATATTAAAAATAAGCCTGATAACGCACCATGTAGGGCACCATGATGAAATGTACGAAACTCATTTCCGTATCTGGTCATCAATTCTGCAAGTGTTGCTTTAGTAGCAGGATCATTTTTGAAATGCATGGTGAGTTGAAACAGCGAATACTGATGAATGACCAAAGGCTCCATCATAAATGCAATCATAAATGAAAAAAGTAAGGCTAAGCCAAATACTTTTATGGGATTGAAATTTGCCTTAAGTTCATCTTCAGATAAGCCAGTTTCCTTTATCCAAGCTTTGCCGAAAAGCGGGCCATACCATACAAAGCCCAATGCCATTGGCACTAATGCCGAAAGTGCTAAAATTAAATAGTTCATATTGTGTATTTTATGTAAAAATACATCAAATTTGATGATTCAGTGTAAAAAAGTTTCTGTATAAAAATCAGATAAAAACTACTTGATGACCTTATTCTTTTACAAATTTGCTTGTTCCGGTATATTGTTGATTGTAAACAGAAATTAAATAAATACCCTTAGGCAAGTCGGCAATATTAAGTTGCGTATTTATACTTTTAACTTCAAACGACAAGACATTTTTACCATCAATGGAATAAACTGCGCCTTGAGCTGGCAATACTTTATTATCAAATTCAAGTGTCATGTTATTGCCGGCAGGATTAGGAAAAATATTGAAGGATAACGTCTGAGTTTTAGCAGGTTTTACAGCAGTAACTGTCGGGATTTTTTCAGAATAATACCATAAGCCTCCATTGTAATTACCAACTAATA
>DAOQII010000302.1:0-2794 GCA_035339455.1 Chitinophagales bacterium | reverse complement strand
ATTTTCTGATGAAGAAATCATGCCTTCTGACAAAAGAGTAAAAACTGCTAATGTAACAATTAATGGTAAAACGTATAAAGATTTGCCGGTTGTTGTTCAATTCGGACAAGCTCCCAATACAATTGCAGTTGCATTGGGATACGGTAGAGAAAAAGCAGGCAAAGCCGGAGACGGTGTGGGAAAAAATGTTTATGGCGCTGTTGCTTATGTAAATGGCATTGCATCTTACTCTTCAGCTGATGCAAAAATTGAGTTCAATTCTTCTAAGTATGAATTAGCGCTCAACCAAACTTATCATACACTGATGGAAGATAATAATCTTCCACTCAGACCTAAACGTTTCAGACATGGTATCTTGAAAGATACGAATTTGGAAGAGTATAAGAAAAATCCGCATGCAGGTAATGAAGACAGAGAAAAAATAAAAGAAGAATTCAGTAATTCATTATATGATGCATATACACCAAATGACTATAAACAAGGTCATCATTGGGGTATGACGGTTGACTTAAACTCTTGTATTGGTTGTGGTTCTTGTGTGGTGGCTTGTAGTGTCGAAAATAATGTTCCGGTAGTTGGAAAACGACAAGTATTCCGCTCTCAGGAAATGCACTGGATGCGTATTGACCGTTATTATAGTGGTAATCCGGACAATCCGGATGTGGCATTCCAGCCTATGATGTGCCAACATTGTAACAACGCACCTTGTGAAAACGTATGTCCAGTAAATGCAACCAACCACAGTATAGATGGTATTAATCAAATGGCATATAACCGTTGTATCGGAACGAGATATTGTGCGAATAACTGTCCGTTCAAAGTACGACGTTTCAACTGGTTAGACTATCAGGCAGCAGACGTATTTGGCAAATGGAATGACGGTAAACGCTCTTTTACAGATACAGAAGCTCAATCTTATATGTTTGAAGATTTAACCCGCATGGTGTTAAATCCGGATGTAGTAGTTCGTTCAAGAGGGGTTATTGAAAAATGTTCATTCTGTATTCAACGTATTCAGGAAGGTAAGCTGAATGCTAAAAAAGAAAACCGTCAAGTAAAAGACGGAGAAATAAAAACAGCATGTCAAACAGCGTGTCCTACTAATGCAATCACTTTTGGCGACCAAAATGATAAAGAAGGAGCAGTGGCAAAAACTTTCAATGAAAGTGGCAGAAATTATTTTGTATTGGAAGAATATCACGTAGTTCCTGCAGTTGGTTATCAGGTAAAAGTGAGAAATATTGATGAAAAACCGTTTGATTATTTTATATATAAACCGGGTTTAGCATAATTAATTATTAAAAGTCGAAACAGATATTATAATGGCAAGTCATTTTGAATCACCAATTCGAGAACCGTTAATCAGGGGGCATAAGACCTACAAAGACATTACTAATGACATTGTACGTCCTATCACAGGTAAAATCCAACCTCGTTGGGCATTTTGGACAGCAGTTTCTGCAGTTGTAGCGTCATTTGGCGTATTTTGCTTAGTGTGGGAGGTATGTTTTGGTATTGGAACTTGGGGGGCGAATAAGACAGTTGGTTGGGCATGGGACATTACTAACTTCGTTTGGTGGATTGGTATCGGTCATGCCGGAACGCTGATTTCTGCAATCTTATTGTTATTCCGTCAAAAATGGCGTACAGGTGTAAACCGTGCTGCTGAGGCGATGACAATTTTTGCCGTTATTTGTGCGGGCTTATTTCCGGTTTTTCACATGGGTCGTGTATGGAATGCATTCTTCATCTTCCCTTATCCTAATACAAGAGGGCCACTTTGGGTTAACTTTAATTCTCCTTTGCTTTGGGACGTATTCGCAATTTCAACGTATTTCACGGTTTCCTTATTATTTTGGTATACAGGTTTAGTGCCGGATTTTGCAACAGTTCGTGATCAGTCTAAAACAACTGGTCGCTGGAAATTCTATAATTTCTTATCATTCGGATGGGTTGGTTCTGCCAAACATTGGGAAAGATGGGAATCACTTTCATTAATATTAGCGGGTTTATCTACGCCACTTGTACTTTCTGTACACACTATCGTATCTTTTGACTTCTCCACCTCAGTAGTTCCGGGATGGCATACTACAATTATGCCACCTTATTTCGTTGCCGGTGCAATTTTCTCCGGTTTCGCCATGGTATTAACGCTTATGTTGGTAGCTCGTTACATTATGCGACTTGAAGATTATATTACACTGGCGCATATTGAGTCGATGAATAAAATCTTGTTGCTGACGGGAACTATGGTAGGTATAGCCTATTTGACAGAAATATTTATTGCATGGTATTCCGGTAGCATGTATGAGCAATATGCATTTGCTAACAGAGCAATGGGACCTTACTGGTGGTCGTATTTTGGTATGATGTTCTGTAATCTGGTCTCTCCGCAGGTGTTCTGGTTCAGAAGCCTGAGAAGAAATATTAAAGTTACATTTATCATGTCCATCTTTGTAAATATCGGTATGTGGTTCGAACGTTTTGTAATTATCGTAACCTCTTTGCACCGTGATTTTATTCCGTCAAGCTGGGTGATGTATTCACCAACATGGGTGGAGATGGGAATCTATATCGGTACCATGGGCATCTTTATGACTTTATTCCTTTTATTCTGTCGCTTCTTCCCGGCTATCGCTATTGCTGAGGTAAAATCTATCCTCAAAATATCGGGAGATCAATACAGAGAAAAACAACTGGAAGAGGTGAAAAATATGGAAGCATATAAAGGTGTGAGTGTGAGTGAACATGCTTGGGATTAATTTTTAAAAACACAGTATATTATAATACTATG
>DAOQII010000301.1:0-2794 GCA_035339455.1 Chitinophagales bacterium | reverse complement strand
GCTTCAACATAAGAATAGTTAATTTTTTTATTAAGAACCACCACCTTTTTATTCCACCTCTTTGTTAAGTTGGAGGAAAAATGAGAAATCAACTGTTTTTTACTCTATTTTTCTTATCCCAAACTCAGGTTATCACATTTAAAATTTGCCATTAGGAGATGACTTTATATGGCATCTTCCATAAATAAATTGCAACCCAGATAGCCATAATGCCCGTAGTTATAAATGTTGCCTGTGCTCCGAAACCGAACCATAACCATCCGGCAAAAGCACTGGCAAACAAGGCGCAAATGCTTTGCAATCCGCTGTAGGTGCCAATTGCAGTAGCAGTATCTTTTTTTTCAGAAATATTACTAATCCAGGCTTTGGCTATCCCTTCAGTTGCCGCTGCGTAATAGCCATAGAGTAAAAACAAAAGTAAATAATAGTACACCGAACCATTAAACGACATACCAACATATACGAAAACGAATGCAAACAGACCGGATAAATAAAGCCGTTTCAATCCTAATATATCTGCTAAAATACCAACTGGGAAAGCCAGTAAAGCATAAACTAAATTATAAAAAATATAGACTCCGATTACTGTAGTATCACTCATTCCCTCTTGTTTTAATTTCAATAACAAAAACACATCAGAGCTGTTAAACAAAGCAAACAGTAGCAAGCCCAAAAGCAGCCGTTTGTAAAGCAGAGGACTATCTTTCCAGTAATTGATGAATGTGAAAAATGAAACACTCTGCTCTGTTACATTTGGCTTAGTTTTTTTGCTTTCCCGCAGCAAAGCAGTTACTGCAATAGCCATTACACCCGGAATAAATGCGATTAAAAACAGTGTTTTATATTGCTCGGGGTGATAGTATAAAAAAACCAGCGCCAGTGCAGGTCCCAATACTGCACCCAGCGTATCCATAGAACGATGAAACCCGAATACGGTAGCCTTAGTTTCGGGTGTGGCTTCATCTGACAATAGCGCATCTCTTGCTCCGGTGCGTATCCCCTTTCCTACCCGATCCAGTGTGCGGCATAAAAATACCCAAACGGGGTAAATAAAAGTGGCGAGCAAGGGTTTTGAAATGGCACTAAGTCCATATCCGAATTGAACAAAAGGAACGCGCTTACCCGATACATCGGAAAGTTTGCCGAAATAGCTCTTGCTCAAGCCTGCCACTGCTTCTGCTATTCCTTCCAGAATACCAATCAGCAAGACAGAAAATCCTATTTTTTTGAGATAAACAGGCATCACCGGATATAACATTTCACTGGCCATATCTGTAAAAAGACTGACTAACGAAAGTATCCAAATAGTGCGGGTAAGCGTTTTCAGCTTTACAAATTATTTTGATTTAACAGGTGTCTTTGTTTTACTGCCTGTTTGCTTGTTTTTATCTTTATCCGTGTCGTTGCTTGTTTTTTCTTCTATCATAAAACTGGCCGGAAACATGGATTTGAGTTGTTGTAAAAATTTTTGTGCCTCCTGTGTCGATGCAAATTCGCCTGCACGCAGACGGAAGTTAGGAGAAGCATAAGTGATATATGTGGGGATTCCCGGAAAACGCTGGCTAAATTTCGTTTTAGCGGCAAATACTTCATCCCTGTTTGCCCCTTGCATCACTTGTACACGTATCAGTTTCTCAGTTACCACTTTCACCGTTTTATTATACGAGTACATCTTTTGCAATACATCTACGCGCGGGTCTTTGAAAAATAAGATATTATTTTCCACATCCGTACTGTCATTCCAATAATCCTGAGCCTTTATATGTGTAAAAGCCAAAATTAGTACTAAAAATAAAATCCCATTTTTCATAAGCAATACAAAACTAACAAATTTTAAGCCAAATCTTTTCCATGGCAATGTTTGTATTTTTTACCACTGCCACAAGGACAAGGTTCATTCCTGCCCACTTTTTGTTCAGCACGCACCGGCATTTGCTTCACTTGCGTTTCATTTCCGGTGCTTGCACCTTTGAATTCTTCGCCCAGTTGCCCTTGTTCATTACCTCTTGATTCGCGTGTTTTCTCTACTACTTTTCGTTCTCTGTTTTGCTGAATCTGCTGAGTATCTTCTGTCAGTAAGAATCCTTTCATTAAGAAAGTAGTCACTTCTTTATTAATCTGAGACAGCATTTGTTTAAACAATTCAAAAGCCTCAAATTTAAAAATCAAAAGAGGGTCTTTTTGTTCGTGAACGGCCATTTGTACTGATTGTTTCAGTTCATCCATTTGGCGCAAATGTGTTTTCCAGTATTCATCTATAAAGGATAATATGATATTTTGTTCAAAAACTTTTATCAGTTCACGACCTTTATTGTTGTATGCTTTTTCGAGATTGGCAATGATATTGATTTCACGGTTGCCATCGCTAAACGGGATAACTATATTTTTGTACTGAGCGGAATTACTTTCATATACATTCTTCACAATAGGATAAGTATGCTTGATGATATCATCTGATTTGCGGTTGTACTTTTCGTGTACTTCTGTATATAAGTGATGGGCTAAATCATCTGTCTTCAAGCTTTTCAAATCTGCTTCACTAATAGTCGTGTCAACAGTCAGATAACGGAAACAGTCGAGTTTAAATGCTTCATAATCCAGAGAAATTTTCGCATCGTTACAAATTTCATAGCTCAAATCATAAAACATATTTATCAGGTCGAAAGAAATTCTTTCGCCGATTAATGCATGCTGACGACGTTTATAAATTACATCACGTTGGGCATTCATTACATCATCATATTCCAATAATCTTTTTCTGGTGCCGAAATGATTTTCCTCCACTTTTTTCTGT
>DAOQII010000300.1:0-2812 GCA_035339455.1 Chitinophagales bacterium | reverse complement strand
CTTGGCAAATTTTTCTCCAAACGATCTAAACTCTTTAGGCATTATAAAAGCAACAACTAATAATGCCACGGGATGTCTTACCTTTAAATTTATGTCAGACGGCTCTGTAACCAAAGCCGGCTATCGGGCAGATATCAGCTGTGGGGCCAAACGCTTAGTAGATGCTGCCAATTCAGGAAGTACGTGTGGTACAGCCACAAATATTGCACAAGCTACTACAATTACTACAGGTCAATCCTTTACCTATGCCGGATTTAATGTCAACGAATACGGTAATCCCGGAGGAACTACGGCAGGCACGGCAGACCCCTCATTAAACATTGCAGGCTGCACCGATTATTTGGGACAAAATGCCGGAAACAGTGCAAACGATATTACGCGTCTTGAAAATACGATGTGGTTTAAATTTACCACTCCGGCAATACCTTGTCCCTCTCTTTCATTTTATATTAATAATATATCCTGCCAAAACATAAATACATCGTTGAATGGCGGTGCCGGTGCGCAATTTATTCTATACAAAAGCAATACCTGTCAAACGGGTGCAAACTGGAATGCCACTAAAGTTTATTGTCAGGATAAACTAACACAATCTTCTCCTCCGATTGATTTGGCAAGCATGGTACTACCCAATTCTACCTATTATATTTTAATAGACGGATTCACAGGACAGCATTGTAATCTGGATATTAATTTGGCTTGCCCGAGTCTTTTGCCTATTGAATTAGCTTCGTTTAAAGCCACGCCCGATAAAGATCATATACGATTAGACTGGCAGGTTTTGTCGGCAGCCAATGTAGAAAAATATATTATTGAACGCAGTGAAAATGGAATTGATTTTAGTTATATAACGGAGAAAGTGGCAGTATCTAATCATCAAAATACGATAAATTATACAACAGATGATTATAGTGCAGAAAAAAACAACTTGTACTATTATCGTTTAAAAACGTTGGATTGGGACGGCAAGTTTTCTTATTCTTCTGTGGTATCTGCTATATTACTGGAAGATGGAAAAATGCAAATCAGTTTATTTCCAAACCCGGCCTCAACAAATTTGTATGTACGTTCGTTGGATACTAAGTCCAGAACGATACCCTATATCATAAGTGATATTACCGGAAGGATAATATCTAGCGGTGAACTGCAAACTCTGAAAAACGTAGAGCAAATTCGTATGCTTGACATCAGTCAGCTGGAAAAAGGACATTATATATTTTCCTGTCTGAATAATGAGGGCATACAAGCCATTCAATTTGTAATTGAGTAAATCTCTTGACAAAATATACAAAACCTACTACATACACTCAGTAAGAGTGTATGTAGTTAAAGGAATTATCTTACTTTCTTACAAGTTGTATTTGTTGGCCTCCAGCACTTTTGCTGCTATACGTCTGCGCGCTTCTTTTACATTTACCGGTTCGTATTTTGTAAATCGCTTTAAGCCCATTTGCATAATGCGTAATTCGTCTCCTTCGGCAAAAGACTGCAAAGCATCTTTTCCATTTACAAATATGCGGTTCATGGCATCATTAAAATATACTTTTAAGATGTCAATATAAACCGGATCGGTTTTTTCTCCTTTTTCAACTATTTTTTTAACTCGCAACAACAAGGATTCTGCCGTGTATATATCAATTAATATATCTGCACAGTTCATGATGATTTCTTGCTCGTCTTTCATTTTTGCCATCAGTTTTTGCACAGCACCACCTGCCACTAACAAGAATGCTTTTTTGGCATTTTTCAATGCTTTTTCTTCCGCAGCAAATTGACCTTCATCATCGCTACCGAAATCAGGAACACTCATCAGTTCTTTTTGAATAGCCATGCCCGGGGTCATCAAATCTATCTCTCCTTTCATAGCACGTTTCAGCAACATATCTATAGACAACAAACGATTGATTTCGTTGGTACCTTCATAGATACGGGCAATGCGCGAATCACGATAAGCACGCGGTGCGGCTGTTTCTTCAGAATAACCCATACCGCCATGTATCTGTACATTTTCATCCACTACAAAATCCAGTACTTCAGAACCAAATACTTTTACGATAGAACACTCAATGGCATATTCTTCAGCAGACTCTAACAATGCTTTTGCAAATTCTACGCCTTGTACTTTCAGCTCTTCTTCCATCGTACCGATATCATTGGCACAGCGGTAAGATGACACTTCCAGTGTAAATATCTTGATTGCCATGTCGGCAATTTTATGTTGTATGGCACCGAAAGAGGCAATTGGTTTGCCAAACTGGTAACGCTCATTGGCATAACGAACAGCAGCGTTAAATGTTTCGCGAGCCCCGCCTAAAGCTGTAGCACCCAATTTATATCGACCAATATTTAAGATATTAAATGCAATCAAATGTCCTTTTCCGCGTTCGCCCAACATGTTTTCTACCGGAATTTTGCAATTTTCAAAAAACACCTGGCGAGTAGAAGAACCTTTGATACCCAGTTTATCTTCTTCTGCACCCAAGCTCAGGCCGGGCGTTCCTTTTTCTACCAGAAAACCTGTAAATTCTTTGCCGTCAATCTTTGCAAAAACGGTAAACAGGTCTGCAAAACCGGCATTGGTAATCCACATTTTTTGTCCGTTTAAAATCCAGGATTTGCCGTCTTCAGATAAGGTTGCCGTTGTTTTTGCTCCCAAAGCATCAGAGCCGGCATTTGGCTCAGTCAGGCAGTATGATGCCGCCCACTCACCACTGGCTAGTTTGGGCAGATATTTTTGTTTTTGTTCTTCTGTACCAAAATATAAGGTAGGCAAAGTGCCAATACCAATATGTGCAATGGCTGTTGTGGCAAA
>DAOQII010000299.1:0-2814 GCA_035339455.1 Chitinophagales bacterium | reverse complement strand
TCCATCATTATATTTTGCATCCGTCCTGATGCATTAATTGCAGCATGTGATACAATGTTCTTTGTCACTTTTACTTGCGAAAATACTTTTTGTTCATATCTGCCCCCATTGCATTGTGCCGAGAGCATAAAATAAGATGTGACCATAAATAATAAAACACCTAGACGCATAGTTAAATATACAACTAATACTGTTGAATGTACAAATTAGCACAAAATTTAAATTCGGATACATACATCGCTAACTGCAAACTCATTCAATAAATGCAGACCGTTTTGCAAATTTAATCTGGCACTTTTATTGCTATATTTGTAAAAAAAATCTACGATGCGCAAATTGCTCCTAATTTTTAGTCTTGTTCTATCTTTTTCGGCTATACAAGCACAAACGTATAATGTAGCTGCTTATACTTTTCATCAAGTTATTGTGAATGAGCAAGAAAGTATAGGTGATAAAATTTATGACTTTATTCAAAATGCCAATCGTCGAAATCTGCATAAATTGCAGTTACAGATAAAATACTCTTCAGCCATAATTGACAGCTTGAAACCTTATAATAATGAAACGACTTATTTGGATGTGGCTAAAAAACTCTTTGCCTATTATAAAGATGTTTCAGCAACGGATTATGTTGCTTTGGAGAAGCTGGTTGAAAATTCAAGTCTTGAACCCAATCAATTTCAAGCTGAAAAGCAAAAGATATTTAATTCTATCAAACAGAAAGGAAATGCTGTCTATCAGCCATTCAATATAGCACAAGAAGAATTTTGCAAAAAATATGGAATAAAGCTGGAGTAATTATTTCATTATCTGCAATACTGTTAATCCGAATTTGCCTTCGAAATCAAAAGGTATAACAGACTTAGTAATATCTTTCCAACTCGTGCATTTTAGTTCTGATAAATCGTACTGAAATTGTCGTTTATTTGTACTAAATAAGAGCTGACCTCCGGGGTTTAACCTCTTCAAACAAGCGGTTATCAAACATAAATAATCTCGTTGAATATCAAAATCATGATACATGCGTTTGCTGTTGGAAAATGTGGGTGGGTCGCAAATAATGATATCAAAGTACTCTTTTATATTTTTTAAAAAGCTTAAGGTATCTTCCTGCATAAAGAAATGCTTTTTTTCGTCATATAATTTATTATAAGTGAGGTTGCGTCTTGCCCAGTTCAAATAAGTTTTGGATAAATCAACTGTCGTTATTGTTTTTGCATGTCCGGCAGCAGCATAAACGCTAAAACTGCCTGTATATGCAAAAAGATTCAGCACATGTTTGTCAGTTGCCAATTGTTTGATTTTCTGTCTGGCAATGCGTTGGTCAAAAAATAAGCCCGTATCCACATAATCAGATAAATTAGCTATAAAACTTAGTCCATTTTCATGGACAATCATTTCATTTTTTTGCTGTTGCAATTTTTGGTATTGCTCTTCCCCTTTTTTTCGTTCTCTAGTCTTTAAGTAAATGTAAGTTTGTTCCACACCACATGTTTTAGCAATAATTTCTAACGAGTAGTTCAGCCAGTCCTTATAATCTGATGCGGTAAGCTGGTGTTTACTTTTATATTCGTACACACAAAGTGCATCTCTGTATTTGTCAATGATAAAAGGAAATTCGGGCAAATCTCTGTCATAAATCCTGTACGCATCCGTTTGCAACTTTACGGCTTGTTTAGCTCTATATTTAGCGACTTTTACTAATCTGTTTTCAAAATCTGTATACTTTTTAGCTGTTTGCATGATGGAAAATAATCAAATTCTAAATGAAAATGACCGAATACTAAATTTAAGCTGATTATTTTTTAAAAATGCTTATTTTTAAATAAAAATTAAATGCTATGAAAAAGAACATTAAAATGTATTCGGCGTTGGCTTTGGGAGCAAGTGCCATTTTACCAGTTGCTTGTAAAAAAGACAACAATGATCCTAATATCATTGATAAAAACATTGGTTTATCATTATCAATTGGTGCATCACCAAGCCTAAAGATTGATTCGATTGACATAGATGGAAATGGACGTACTGATATGGCTTTTTTGATAGGCACAGAAGACCATGATAGCACAATGATTTCTTATTTGACTTCGATGAACTCAAATTCCGCTTTTATAGTTAATGCTAATTATACAGTCATGACTATTGAAGAAGGTAATCAACAGGATGCAATTACTACTAGTAGTTCAAATTTAGGTTCAGTTGCTTTGTTTCATTCCAAAAATCTCGGCAGTAGTACTAATATAGGAATTGGTGGTCAAGGAGATAAGTATATTGTATTTGCAGTGAGAGATGCAGTAGCTGCTCCAGATGATATCCATACAGGCTGGATGAAAGTTAATCTAAGTTCAGATTTAAAAACTTTAACTATTAAAGATTTAGCTTATCAAAAAAATCCCGGAGTGGGAATAAAAGTAGGAGCAAAATAATTTACAAGATTCACTTTAATTAATAATTCATATTTTTACTTCATGCAGGTAGAAGAAAAAGCATTTGACATTCCACATGATGGCTCATTGGGATTATTAGCTTATGGCTATATAGGCTTATTGGCATGGCGTCAGGCAAGAAAAAAATATGAATTAGAAACAGGTAAGAAAATCCGCTATTTCCATATTGAAACTAAAAATGAGATTATAGCAGAGACAAGCACTAAAGGAGGAATAGAAAATGAGCAAAAAGCCTAAAGTATTGGTGATTGGCTGGGATTCTGCCGATTGGAAAATAATCAATCCTTTAATGGATGCCGGTGAAATGCCCGCACTACAATCATTGGTAGAAAACGGAGTTTGTGGCAATATTGCTACTATTGACCCT
>DAOQII010000298.1:0-2824 GCA_035339455.1 Chitinophagales bacterium | reverse complement strand
AGATGATGACGTGCAACATGTCTTTCATAATCTTGCTTAATCCAAAATTATCCTAAATCAAACTGAATTCCTTGCGCTAAAGGCAAGTCTGTACCAAAGTTGATGGTGTTGGTTTGTCTTCGCATATAGGCTTTCCATGAGTCAGAACCCGATTCTCTGCCACCACCGGTTTCTTTTTCTCCACCAAATGCACCGCCAATCTCTGCACCTGAAGTGCCAATATTCACGTTGGCAATACCGCAATCTGAACCTTGGGCAGACAGAAAATATTCCATTTCGTGCATATTCATGGTCATTATGGAAGAAGATAATCCTTGCGGAACGGCATTTTGCAGAGCCAATGCTTCTTCAATGGTATCATATTTCATCAAATATAGTATGGGAGCGAAAGTTTCATGCATCACAATGGGAAGTTGACTGTCAACTTCTGCAATACAAGGTTTTACATAACATCCCGATGCATAGTTGCCTCCGGATAGAACTTCTCCTTCTACAAGAAATCTGCCACCTTGCTCTTTACACTGTTGAATAGCATTTTCGTAAAGTTTAACGGCATGAGTATCAATCAGCGGCCCAACATGTATACCTGCTTCGAGCGGATTGCCAATTTTTAATTGACCATAAGCTGCTACGAGTTTGGTTTTAAATTCATCGTAAATGGAAGAGTGGATAATCAGTCTGCGGGTGGTAGTACAACGCTGTCCGGTAGTGCCTGTAGCTCCAAAGACACTGCCAATTAGTGCAACATTTAAGTCGGCACTTGGCGTAATGATAATGGCATTATTTCCTCCTAATTCCAGTAAACTTCTGCCCAGTCTTTCTGCAACAACTTTACCAACTTCTTTGCCCATACGGGTTGAACCCGTAGCCGATATAAGCGGAATACGAGTGTCGTTCGTCATCCATTCCCCAACTTCTCTTTCGCCAACTATCATTCCGGAAATGCCTTCCGGCAGATTGTTTTCTTTAATGATTTTTGACATGATAAATTGACAAGCCAATGCTGACAATGGAGTTTTTTCAGAAGGTTTCCAAATACATACATCTCCGCAAACTAATGCTAACATAGCATTCCAGCCCCATACCGCTACCGGGAAATTAAAAGCGGTGATAATCCCCACAATGCCATATGGATGCCACTGCTCATACATTCTGTGGTTAGGTCGTTCTGAATGCATACTCAAGCCATAAAGCTGGCGTGAAAGCCCTACAGCAAAATCGCAGATGTCTATAATTTCTTGCACTTCTCCCAAGCCTTCTTGTAAGCTTTTTCCCATTTCCCACGAAACCAGTCGACCTAAATCATCTTTATGTGTCCTGAATTCGTTACCTATTTGTCGCACAATTTCTCCGCGTTTTGGCGCAGGAATTTTTTTCCATTCGGCAAATGCTTTCTGAGCGGATTGTACTACATGCTCATAATTTTTTGCATCACAAACTTGTACACTGGCAATTAATTTGCCGTCAACAGGAGAGTAGCTGTCAATTTGTGCACTTGTTTCAAACCAAGCACTGCCTGTAGACACCCCTTTATTAATTTCTTGAATCCCTAAGTTTTTTAAAAAATCCATTCGCTTATTTTAGTTTGCAAAATTATGAAAAATTAATGAGGGGTTTATGCGATAGGTAATTGAAATTGCTAAAGATTGGAATATAAATAGAGTCAGAGGAATTAGCGTGAAAAACATTTTAAAATTATAAAACCAACCCCCAAAGATTTACAAAATAATGTAAGGGGAAATCTTCAACAGCATATAAAAAGGGGAGTGTGTTTTTAAGTGTACGGTCAATTTCAAAATTGCGGATATAGCTGTATGACGTAGAATACATAGGTGATTTTTCTTCAATAAACCCATATAAATAGGTAGGATATTCGTTTTTATCCAGACCCAGCTGTTCATATGCTAATTGTAAGTAATAAAGCAAATCCTCCTTAGCTTTTATCTTAAAACGATTATAATAATAGTTGTGGTTGTCTTTCTTATGACAAATTACCAAATCTTCACCATAAACATAAGCGGCCAGATAGCTTTTATAAGCTATTCTGTTATTGTAAAATCGCAATAAGCCTGAATCACCACAATAAAATTCTGCATTTACCACTTGATTATCCAAAAACCGAATCAGTTCGTCATCCAGTTGATAATAAACAAAGAAATTGTCTTCAATTTTATCTTTAAAAATACTGGTGTCTGGTTTTATGTTATAACCCAACATTTCAAATACTTCGGCAGGTTTTTCAGATTTTTCAGGTAAAACGGTAAATATTTCAGCAAAAATGGCCACTTTACTAACTTTAAATGGCAAATGCAGTATTTCCTGATTTTGCGTAAACCACATTTTTAGCTCACTCAATAGGATTTCGTTAGTCGGGTTGGTAAAACTATATTTTTCAAAGTCAATTATCTGATTATTTTCAGTATTTAATATCAAATAGCTGAAACAATGCGGATGAAGATGCAAGCAGAGTTCGAGTTGCGTTGATCGCTTGAGGATGTCAATATTTGGCTTGATAAAATAAAGTTTTAGCAAAAATAAGGAATTCGTTACAATTTGTGGAATTAGTATATTTACACATTAGTAAAAATTATGCAAGCAGATTTTGGTAAAGGAAATGGCTTATTGCCCGCAATTGTACAAGATGAAGCTACAGGAAAAGTGCTCATGCTTGGCTTTATGAATGAAGAAGCCTTTAAAATGACGAATGAAAGCGGTAAAGTTACATTTTTCAGCAGGTCTAAAAACCGTTTGTGGACTAAAGGTGAATCCAGCGGCAATTATTTGGATGTAAAGTCGGTTTTATTGGATTGTGATAAAGATACAT
>DAOQII010000297.1:0-2832 GCA_035339455.1 Chitinophagales bacterium | reverse complement strand
ATAACAAGCTGAATGGGAATGATTTGGAAGAAATAGAAGATACGATTGCTGCACTTCCTCTGGTAAAAAAAGCAAATGCCTACATAGATAATAACGGCAACCTGAATATACAGATAGAACAACGTCGTCCACTGCTTCGTGTTTTCAATTCCATCAACGAAACGTACTATATTGATGAAGACGGAGTAAAATTTCCCTGTTCAAAATTATATACCGCCCGGGTTCCTATTGTGAATGGCAATATACCGGAGCAATGCGGTAAAGAACAAAAAATTCAAAGTAAAGAATTGAAGAGAGTATTTGCCGTATGGAATGGAATAAAAGAAAATGATACATGGAAAAACTTAATCGGTCAGCTATTCGTCAATCAGAAAAGTGAAGTGGAATTAGTACCGCGTATAGGTTCAGCAATTATTTATTTCGGCAATGATCAGGATATACCTCAAAAAATAAAACGTATGGATGTCTTTTATTTTGACGTATTGCCCAAAGTAGGTTGGAACACCTACAAGGTTATCAACATAATGTATAAAGATCAGGTGATCTGTAAAAAATAAAAATATTAAATATGCACGTTGAAAAAGATATAGACATGACAGAGCAACAAAACCAACAAAATATAGTATGTGCCATAGATATCGGCACATCCAAAGTTGCTGCATTAGTAGGACGCAGAAATCAATTCGGTAAGATTGAAATTCTAGGTATCGGCAACTGTCCTTCCTTCGGTGTACAGCGCGGAGTAGTAGTAAATATTGCCCGAACTGTAGATTCCATCAAGAAAGCAGTGGCTGAGGCAGAACGCCAGTCGGGTGTAACATTTGAAAAAGTACACGTAGGCATTGCAGGGCAGCATATCAAAAGCTTGCAGCATCGCGGTATTTTGACACGCAGCAATAACGATACTTGGATTAACTACGAAGATATCCAACGACTGAAAAATGAAATGTATAAACTGGCATTGCCTCCGGGCGATCGTATCTTACACGTATTGCCGCAAGAATATATCGTAGATAACGAACCCGGCATTTATCACGAACCAATAGGTATGATGGGAATTCGTTTGGAAGGAAATTTCCATATCATTACCGGTGCTGAAAATGCCATTCAAAATATTGAACGCTGTATTCATATTGCAGGACTGGAAGTAGCAAGCATTGAGTTAGAACCTTTGGCATCTGCAGATGCAGTGTTGAGCAAAGAAGAACTGGAAGCCGGAGTGTGTTTAGTGGACATAGGCGGTGGTACAACGGATATTGCCATTTTTGAAAACTATGTAATTCGTCATACGGCAGTCATACCATTTGGCGGAAATATCATCACCGAAGACTTGCGCGATTTCCGTATTCTGCGCGATCAGGCGGAGGATTTGAAAAAACGATTTGGTTCTGCGATTCCTTATGATGAGTTGCGCAATCAGCATGTATCTATCAAAGGCATCAATAATACCGGAAATCGGGAGTTGAATTTATTGAGCGTGTCAAAAGTAATTTCAGCACGTGTTAAAGAAATTTTAGCGCATGTTGATTTCCAGATAAAACTATCAGGATTCGGCAAGAAATTAATTGGCGGTATCATCCTTACCGGAGGCGGTTCTCAGCTGAAACACTTAATTCAATTAACCGAATCTGAAACAGGACAAAGCGCACGTGTCGGTTTGCCTACCGAACATCTGGCATCTACTAAACTCGTGAATATAGAAAATCCGATTTATGCTACAGCAATCGGTTTGCTTATCAGAGGCCTTAAAATCCAAGATGAAAAAGCCTTATCAGAACAACAGTATATTCCTAAAAAAGAAGAAATAAAAATTGTGGCGGAAGAACAGCCTGTTGTTGTTGCTCCTGAGCAAACTACTCCGGTATTGAATGAAATTAAACTGGAAAAAGAAGTAGTTGAAGAAGAAATCACTATTAGTGATGACAAATCAAAATTAAATGAGGGAAGCTTGATTTCTGTGTGGGGTAAAAAATTAGGAAGTTGGTTGCGTTCTGATGTGGATGATTTTGATAATAAATAAATCATTTTTGTAAAAAAACAATAACAGTAAAAAAATAAAATATACAACCATGGAATTTGAAATGTTTAGCGAACACAACTCTATCATCAAAGTATTGGGAGTTGGCGGCGGTGGTTGCAACGCCGTGAATTATATGTATGAACAAGGCATACCCGGAGTAAATTTCGGTGTTTGTAATACCGATAAACAGGATTTATTAAAAAGTCCGGTACCTACGAAAATGCAATTAGGTACCAATTTATTGGAAGGCCTAGGTGCAGGCGCTGACCCCGAAGACGGCAGACGTGCAGCCTTGGAAGCCGAAGAAGAAATACGCATGTACTTATCAAACAATACCAAAATGGTGTTTGTTACTGCCGGCATGGGTGGTGGGACAGGTACGGGTGGTGCGCCTGTGGTAGCAAAAATTGCCAAAGATTTGGGCATACTTACGGTGGGTATTGTTACGCTCCCTTTTAGTAATGAAGGAAAACCTAAACGAGATAAAGCCGAGAAAGGTTTGCACAACATGAAAGAAAATGTGGATGCATTAATTGTAGTGTCCAATAATAAACTGTATGATATTTATCCTGATTTGGATATTGATGAAGCCTTCTCTAAGGCAGATGATATTTTAACGACAGCTGCAAAAGGCGTTACGGAAATTATTACACGCCCGGGTAAAATCAATGTGGACTTCAATGATGTGCGCCGTGTGATGAGCAATAGCGGTGTGGCTATAATTGGTATAGGCAGAGGGGCAGGAGAGGACAGGGCGATGAATGCTATCAACGATGCCATGAATTCACCGTTGCTCGAAGATGCGGATATTT
>DAOQII010000296.1:0-2856 GCA_035339455.1 Chitinophagales bacterium | reverse complement strand
CTAACGGAGAAGGAATCAGCCTTGCCGGATTTTATAAACACTTTATCAATCCTATCGAAACCTTTACAAAAGATTTGGGCAACCGTACCTTTTCATTTCAGAATGCGCAAAATGCACAAGCCTATGGCTTAGAAATTGAAGTGCGCAAAAACTTCAGTCGCACCACAACCTTTTTAAAAGACTTTAGCCTGGTACTGAATGCCAGCTATATTAAAAGCAAAGTTCATCTGGACAGCACACAGGCACTCGGTCAATCGAATAACAGACCTTTGCAGGGACAAGCTCCCTTTATGGTAAATGCCGGTATCTTTTATAATAATAAAGACAAACGAATCCAGTTTAATTTGCTCTATAACATTACCGGTAAGCGAATCCTTTATGTAGGCGCACAAGACTATCCGGATATCTATGAAATGCCCAGACATTCTTTAGATTTCAATGCATCTTATACTTTTAAAAAACAAGTTGAGTTAAGCTTAGGCTTAACGGACTTAATCAATCAGCAATATGTTTTGTTGCAAGATGGCAACAGCGATAGAAAATTAAAACGCAAACAAGATCAAGTATTTCAGTCCTACAAAACGGGAACACAAATTTCTCTTGGTGTAAAATATACTTTTTAAATAAACTCAAAATCAATTTATGAAAAAAACAAACTTATTATTACCGGCAATCGCCTTTATCGTCATTTTAATAGCAGGTTGCAGCAAGAGCGATGACAACAGCAATCCTGTAACTCCAACGGATAAACCTGTAAAAACGGTGACAGGCACATTAAGCGGAAATATTACATGGGACAAAGACACTATTTACAAACTATCCGGATATGTTCGGGTAGGTTCTGATGATGGCACAACAATGGACAACGCCTCCGGAGTCAAAGGGACATTAACGATTGAAGCCGGTACAATTATTATTGGTGAAAAAGCAAGCAAAGGTACGCTTATTATACAAAGAGGAAGCAAGCTAATAGCTGAAGGTACCGCTGCAAATCCGATTATTTTTACTTCAGAAAAGGCACAAGGTGCACGTGCACCCGGCGACTGGGGTGGACTAGTAATCTGTGGTTTAGCTCCAATTAATATTGCAGGCGGACACTCAGAATTAGAGGGCGGCTATGGTGCCTATTTCGGTGGTAATATAGCAAATGACAACTCAGGTATATTAAAGTATGTGCGTGTTGAGTATGCCGGCATTGCAATCAATCCCAATCAGGAAATCAATACGTTTACCTTTGGTGGTGTGGGAAGCGGTACTACTTTAAGCTACTTACAGGCATCTTATGCAGGTGATGATTCTTATGAATGGTTTGGAGGCACGGTAAATGCCGATCATTTAATTGCTTACAGAGGTACAGATGATGACTTTGATACGGACAATGGATATAGCGGAAAAGTTCAGTTTGGCTTAGGTGTACGCGATAAAAATATTGCCGATTATGCAACAGGCGGTGCATCAAACGGGTTTGAATCGGATAATGATGCAACATCCTCTTCCGCTGCACCCTTCACATCTGCTGAGTTTTGTAACATGACGATTATCGGTCCTAAAAAAGATACCTCTACAACGATAGGAACGCCTTTTAAAAATGCTGCATTAATCAGAAGAAATTCAAGACTGAAAATATACAATTCCGTTTTGATTGGCTATCCAAATGGCATTTCTATAGATGGTGCAACTACAATTGCTAATGCTCAAGCCGGAGATGTTGCCATAAAAAACACAGTCATTGCAGGCACCTTAGGCACTGGTAATTTAGGTTATTTTGTTCTGGGTGATGTCAATATCCCATCAGGTCATACATGGGCATCTGCCACATGGTCAACAGTGAGAAACTGGTATTTAGATGTTGCATTTCATAACAGCATTGCTGCAAACAACCGATGGGATAATTTAGGCATTCAAGCAAGTGTTTTTGATATTGATGCGCCTAATTTCTTACCTAATGCCGGTGCTACTATCTTAAGTGGCGCAGGTACATTCTCCGGATTTACCGGAACAACTTATATCGGTGCATTTGGTACTGATAACTGGACAAATACATGGGCTAATTTCAACCCGTCAGTTACAAAATATCTCTGATAGCATCCGCTGTCGCAAGTGTGTGAGCGACAGCGTGCATTCATCTGTGTGAACGCCGGAGTCCTTACTCCGGTGTTTTTATTTGTGCCGCAATCGGATACAAAATTACATAATAAATACACATTACGTTCACATTTCACACTGTTTTATGTTGTTACTTTGCAGTATTGTTTCAGAACAATATCATTATGGAATCTTGAATTCCATATATCTGTGTGAACGCCGGGTGAGTAGCTCGGCGATTTTTTTTCATCTAAAATGCATTTGATTTTCACTTAAACAACATAAAGCCATTATACTTTTGTATTGCAACCGGACAATTTCTTTTCATGAAGACTTCCCACGATGAGTGGGATTTTTTTATTTTCCTAAGTAGCGGTTTTGTTTATAGATTTAATTACACTTAACAGCTAGTTCAACTCTAACTGAGTCAGATAAGTGTATAGTCTGTCCGATTTGACTATCTAAATATTTACACCAATCCGTACGGTGATTCTTTAGATACCATTCAGCATAGGGCATTGCATACGATATAGTATCACTGCTCGAAATCGTATCCATTACTAATTTACAATCTATGCAGCCATCTTTGCCATAGTTTAATTCGGATCCATATTTTTTGCAAGAGCTAATAAAAACAATAGCAACTAAGATTAAGAATAAGCGTTTCATTCTACAAATATAAATACTTTTTAAGAATAAACTGAATTTATGTAAGTGCTGAATTCAAGTAATAAACGCAATTTTGTTAAGAATAGGTTTATCGTTGTTAAA
>DAOQII010000295.1:0-2866 GCA_035339455.1 Chitinophagales bacterium | reverse complement strand
TTACCTATTTAGCACAAAAATTTTGTCCGAAGGGTTATATTTTTATTTTTCCAAAATCTGAGGAAGGTCTGCCGCCAAATCATGGTGAGTTTGGTAAGGACGAAGTCTTTTGTGCCTTAGATATGGTAAGAAGAGATACACTGACAAACGATTTTTTTAATGGCATTGTTGCTGATAAAAAAGCTATTGGCGGACATTCAATGGGTGGCGGCGCTGCTTTTTTAGGCTTGCAAAACAATCCGGATATCGATGCATTTTTCACATTAGCACCTGCTGAGACTTTTATTGGTGGATCTGCGGTAACAGCTGCAAAAACAATACGTATTCCCGGTCTAGTCTTTACCGGAACGCTGGATAAAGTAGCTCCAAGAGGTGGAAATGGTGGTTCCATGTATAATAATCTGATTTCTACATGTAAGACTTTAATAGAAATTAAAGGGGCATCGCACTGTGGCTTTTCTAATGAAACACCGGATGTGTGTGAAGTGGGAGAATTGGCTGTATGTCTTGGATGTAGTTTTATTTCAAATGCAGATCAACATGCAACAGTATTTAAATATTTAGAACCTTGGCTTAATTATTGGTTAAAAGGTACTAGTAGCGGATTAAGTACTATAGCTACACAAGGGGTTACGGATACTAAAATTATTTTCACTAATAGTTGTACCGTTACAGCCATTAAAAACTATGATAAGCTGGATGATAAAAGCATACAGCTTTTTCCAAATCCCACCTCAACTTCCTTACAAGTGCAATCTATTTATGCGGTTTCAAAAATTGAAATTTGGAGCATGGACGGAAAACTTATGCAGGAAGTTGAAAACAAATGGATGCCAAACGAAGTGATACAACTACCGGTATTAAACTTTCAAAAAGGCATGTATTTGGTAAGAAGTTATACAGACCAAGGAGTTGCAGTTAAGTCAATTATCATTCAATAAATAACTTCTTCCTGTTAGATGTTGTCTTTTTGGGAAAATAAGCTAAATCTAAAGGCAGATTTTATCGTTGTCGGAGCAGGTATCATGGGCTGTTCAGTAGCTTTTGAACTTCGTGAAAAATATAAACATGCTAAAATCGTTATACTGGAACGAGGTATTTTACCCACAGGTGCATCCACAAAAAATGCAGGTTTTGCCTGCTTTGGCTCTGTAACAGAAATATTAAGTGATATTAAAAAAATGGGTCTGCAAGATGCCCTGCAGTTAGTGAAAGACCGAAGAGCAGGCTTGTCCATTTTATCGTCCAGACTTAGTGACCAACAAATGGGAATGACAAGATGTGGCGGCTATGAATTAATCTTGCAAGATGTGGTGAGTGCAGATGAGATTTTTGGGCTGAATAAGGAATTACTCGATTCATTTCATGAAGAAGTATTTGAAGATATTTCAACAGAAATAAAATCATTTGGATTTTCGAGTGATGTTAGGCAACTTATACGCTGTAAACAAGAAGCACAAATTGATTCGGGCAACACCTTGATGCATTATTGGAATTTATTGCACGAAAAAAATATTACGATTATCACAGGTGCAGAAGTTGAATATATAGATGGCAATAAACTTTTTTTAAAAGATGGAATAAAATTCAGTGCAGACAAAATTATATTTTGTACCAATGCTTTTACGAAATGCTTACAGCTAAAAAATGAGATAAAACCGGGCAGAGGACAAGTGATTGTAACCAACGAAATTGAAAATTTAAAAATTAAAGGCAGTTTTCATTTTGATGAAGGCTTTTACTATTTCAGGAATATCGGCAAACGCATTTTGTTTGGTGGTGGAAGAAATTTAGATTTTCAAAAAGAAGAAACTACTGCATTCGAAACGAATGAAATTATTGTAAATGATTTACTTCAGAAATTAAAAAAGTTGATTATTCCAAATACTCATTTTGAAATAGAAGCACACTGGCAAGGCATCATGGCATTCAGCGAAAATAAACTCCCAAGCATACAAGCCATCAATAGTTATGCAGATTACGTCATGGCTTGCAATGGCATGGGGGTAGCCTTATCACCTTTGATTGCAAAACAAGTAGTGTCTGTTCTTTAGTTTGATGTGAGCACATTACTCATTATTCCAAATTATAAGCTATATTTAAAGCAGATTTGTAGATCTAATGCATTCTGAGCTTAAACATTTTTTGATGCAATATGCTCCGCTGAGTGCGGATGATTTGGAGATGCTGATACCAAAATTCAAATCTAAGTTGATAAAGAAAAATGAATTTCTGTTAAAAGAAGGAGAAGTATGCAAGGATTTGGTTTTTGTCGAAAAAGGTTGTTTACGTTTGTACTATATTCATGATGATATGGAGGTTTCTGTCTGGTTTGCCTTAAATAATAATTCAGCCATTGAGATACATAGTTTTATCAGTCAGACACCCAGCAACTATTTTTTACAAGCTATAGAAGATACATCCCTTTTGTTTTTGCCAAAAACTGAAATAGACAAACTCTATACTACATATCCGATTATGCAGGAGTTAATGCGCAGATATTGGGAAGATGTGATTCTTAATTTACTGCAACGCTTTACTGCTCTGGAAAAAGACAGTGCCGAAAAACGATATCTGGATTTGTTAAACAAACCAGAACTATTACAAACAATACCACAAAAATACCTGGCTTCGTTCATAGGTGTAACACCTACTTCGCTCAGTAGAATAAAAAAAAATTTAGTAAAAAAATAGGAGCTTTTTTACTTCATCTTTATAATTTGCACTTTTGCCAGCTTATCGTAAAAAACAGGTTTTAGCTGACTTAATAATTGAATTAAAGCCGGAAAGAGTACCAGAGATAATAAGAAATGAAATGCAGCCGGAAATGTTGTAATATCTCTTCTTTTATCATTTACATACCGGA
>DAOQII010000294.1:0-2926 GCA_035339455.1 Chitinophagales bacterium | reverse complement strand
CATTGTATAAACAAATCAAAATTTGCCGTAGGAGAGTAGTCTGTGCCGTTGAAAAACCGATTATTGATATTGGATGTAGTAGATGCGGACATGGCCACAACGATATCTCTGACATGAATATGCGGTTGTAATGCACCGGCTGTGCCAACACGAATTAGGCGTTTTACATCATATTCTCTGATAAGTTCTGTAGCATAAATACCAATAGAAGGAATACCCATTCCTGAGCCTTGTACTGAAACTCTTTTACCGTTATAATAACCTGTAAAGCCCAGCATATTTCTTACTTCATTATAACAAGTAATATCTGTCAGGTAATTTTCTGCGATATGCTTGGCACGCAAAGGATCGCCGGGCATCAATACGATTTCTGCTATATCTCCTTTCTTTGCTCCGATATGTATGCTCATAAATTTTATTTTTAATTATTAATAAGATAAAGCATTTAAAACAGCCAATAAAGGTTTATTTATTTCCATCTGTCTTTTTACGGCATGTGTCAATGCAGTTTTATGCAAGTTGTTTTCTTTCCAGCCTATCATCACATTACGTTCATTATTCAATAAAGCTTCGACAGCCGCAATTCCCATTTTAGACGGAATAATCCGGTCAATTGCTGTGGGACTACCTCCACGTAGTAAATGCCCTAAAACAACAAATTTGATTTCATATTCCGGATGCATTTTCTGAAATTTTTCAGCAATATCCTTTACATGTCCGAGTTCATCTCCTTCCGAAACTACAATCATATAAGATTCCTTGTGTTTACTCAATTGCAATTTTGCAGAAAACTCTTCCAAATCTGTTTTTATTTCAGGGATAAAAATATCTTCTGCACCCGAGGCAATGCCACTGTCTAAGGCAATTGCCCCAGAATCTCTTCCCATTACTTCAATAAAAAACAAACGGCCATGGGATGTTGCAGTATCTCTTATTTTATCCATAGACTGCATAGCAGTATTGATAGCAGTATCGTAGCCTATGGTGTATTCAGTGCCGGCTAAATCATTATCAATTGTTCCGGGCAAGCCGATAAATGGAATATCATATTCTTGGGTAAAAACCGTTGCACCTTTAAAAGTACCATCTCCTCCAATGGCTATTACGCCATCTATCTGATGCAAGCGGAGCTGATCAAATGCTGTTTTTCTTCCGGCTTCTGTAAGAAATCTTTCGCTACGGGATGTTTTAAGAATCGTGCCGCCACGATGAATTATATTTCCGACCGACCTAGAAGAAAGTGTAACAAAATCACCATCTATCATACCTTCGTAGCCATTCTGAATACCGACAACTTCCAGATTGTTTTGTAAACCGCATCTTACTACCGCACGAATGGCAGCATTCATCCCCGGTGCGTCTCCTCCGGATGTAAAAACAGCAATTTTTTTCACCCGATAAATATAAGCAATTCTGAATTTTTAAATCCCAACTATATTTTGAAAAGTGTAATTTTAGAATGCAAAGTAAATCTATTGAAAAGAACATACACCCTTCTGAATTTCAGCATAGTCTGCATGGCAGCTTTTGCTCAAAATTCATTGACACAAAATAAAACCATTGATTCTATTAATCAGGAAAGCTTTTCGTTTGCAGAAACAAATGCTGAAAAAGCCATGCAGCTGGCCTTTAAAGCCATAAAGATGAGTAAAGACGAACATTATCCGAATGGTATTGCAAAGGCATATAATAATATAGGAATTGTGTTTGATGTAAAAGGAAATTACGATTCTTCCTTATATTACTATAACAATGGTTATGAAATAGCAGATGCTTCGAACAGCTTGAAAACAAAAGCCGGTATTATTAATAATATCGGGATGATTTATTGGAATAAAGGGAATTTTGATTTTGCCTTGAAAAAATATTTTGAAGCTGAGAAAATATATGCCCAATTGAAAGAAGAAAAAGGAAGAGCCAATACACTCAGCAATATCGGTTTGATTTATTATGACATCAAGCAATATAAACAATCTTTTGATTATTGTTTTGCAGCCTTGCAAATTCGTGAAAAAATAAAGGATGAATATGGCATGAGTGTTTCGTACAGCAATATTGCAAGCCTATACAGCGAAAAAAAAGATTATACTCAATCCATCAGTTATTTGGAAAAATCAATTGAAATAAAGAAAAAAATAGAAGATGATTATGGATTGGCCATAGACTATACCAATTTAGCTTCAGATAAGTTTAAACAAACAAAAAATCATCAAACGGCATTAGATTTGAATTTAGAAGCCGTAAAAATCAGAAAGAAAATTGATGATAAATTCGGCTTGTGTACCAGCTTTATAAATATTGCTCACATCTATATTGACGAAAAGAAATTTACAAATGCTCTTGAATATCTGAAAGCAGCAGAAAAACTTGCCATTGAAATGGATGCAAAATCTAAGCTAAAAGAAGTTTATGATGCAAAATCAGTATTATTCAAACTAACAAGCCAATACGATTCAGCTTTATTTTATGCTGATAAACGTGAAGTTCTCAAAGACAGCATTTTTACGGAAGAGAGCAATAAACAATATGCCAAATTACATGTGCAGTATGAAACAGAAAAAAAGGAAAATGAAATTGTCCAACAAAAGCTAGTTATCGGTAAGCGCAATACCTTAGTTGCATTGCTCACTGCCATTTTATTTTTCAGTATTATCTTGTATTATGTGTTGTATAG
Organism: Chitinophagales bacterium; assembly: GCA_035339455.1. Taxonomy (GTDB): domain Bacteria; phylum Bacteroidota; class Bacteroidia; order Chitinophagales; family JADIYW01; genus JADJSS01. Next base: position 252 of record DAOQII010000294.1, on the reverse strand, counting down.
AAATTATCAAATTAAACAAGAAAAAAAATTACAACAACAGCGTTTAGAAGAACAGGAAAAACGGGCGCAAGCCATCATAGAAACAGAAGAAAACGAGCGGCAGCGTTTAGCCAGAGAACTACACGATGGGGTAGGGCAGTTGCTTAGTGCTACACGAATGAATTTAGCATCTGTAACACAAGAGAATGCTACTCAGCAAATCAATAAATCTATTGCTGTTTTGGATGATTCCATTCAAGAGATCCGGCATAT
>DAOQII010000293.1:0-2933 GCA_035339455.1 Chitinophagales bacterium | reverse complement strand
TGCTTGCAGGAAAAGGTCACGAAAAATATCAGGAAATAAATGGAGTAAAATACGATTTCGATGACAAAAAAATATTGACTCAAACATTTACAGAATTTAAAAAATAAAACGGATGCTGTATTATTTATTCAAATATCTCGAACAACATTTTGACATGGCTGGTGCCGGTTTGTTTCAGTATATCTCATTTCGTGCATCTATGTCTATTCTGTTGTCTTTGATTATCTCCATGATGATAGGCAGAAAAATTATTCGTTGGCTGCGAAGAATGCAAATTGGTGAATCTGTACGTGATTTGGGCTTGGAAGGTCAAATACAAAAAAAAGGTACACCTACTATGGGTGGTATAATTATTATCGCAGCTATAGTGATTCCTACGCTGTTGTTTGCCCGCTTAGACAATGTATATGTAATCTTGTTGTTAGTCTCTACACTTTGGATGGGGGCTATTGGTTTTATTGATGATTACATCAAAGTATTCAAAAAAGACAAAGAAGGATTGCGTGGCAAATTTAAAATTATGGCGCAAGTAGTATTGGGTCTGATAGTCGGTTGCACTTTGTATTTTAATAAGAATGTAAGTGTCCGTGATTTTAATTCTGTCTTTGTTTATAATATTGATAAAGATGGTAAAGTTGATTTTAGCCGCCCTGAGTCAGAAGAAGCATGTGCAACAGTGATGTATGAAAATAAAGGCATACAAGTGGGTGATAAATTTTTGTCACACGAAACCAGAGCGGTAAAAACAAATTTGCCTTTTGCCAAAAATAACTTATTGGATTATGCTTATTTTTTAAAACCATTTACAGATGATTATCAAAAATGGGGATGGTTGATATATATTCCGTTTGTCATTTTTATCATCACGGCAGTTTCTAATGCAGCTAATCTGACTGACGGAATAGATGGTTTAGCTTCGGGTGTGTCTGCCATAGTTTTAATAACGCTGGCAATATTTGCATATGTTTCCGGTAATATAAAAATAGCCGACTACCTCAATGTCTTATACATCCCCAACTCTGCCGAAGTAGTAATTGTATGCGCCGCACTGGTGGGTGCCACTATAGGTTTCTTATGGTATAACGCTTTTCCGGCACAAGTATTTATGGGCGATACCGGAAGCTTGATGTTGGGTGGAGTCATTGCTACAGTAGCATTGATTGTAAGAAAAGAATTGCTGATACCAATTTTATGTGGGGTGTTTTTTGCAGAGAATTTATCAGTCATGCTGCAAGTGGCCTACTTCAAATACACCAAGAAAAAGTACGGCGAGGGACGCAGAATATTTAAGATGGCACCATTGCATCATCATTTTCAAAAGTCAGGTTATCACGAAGCAAAACTAGTAGTGCGCTTCTGGATAGTAAGCATCCTGCTTGCGATCATCACATTTGTAACACTTAAAATAAGATAAAAAATAAAGGAATGTACAAATTTTCCAATATACCAATGTACCAATGACTAATGACCAACAACTAAACATTAAATATTGAACACTAAAAATAACATAGTAATCCTAGGGAGTGGCGAAAGCGGAGTGGGCGCAGCCATACTTGCAAAAAAGCAGGGCATGGGCGTATTTGTCTCCGACTTGGGTAAAATAAAAGAAGAGTATAAAAATGAATTGCTGGCGTTAAATATTCCTTTTGAAGAAGAACAACATTCGGAAGACAGCATACTTCAGGCTTCACTCATTATCAAAAGTCCGGGAATACCTGATAAAGCACCACTGATTAAAAAAGCAAAAGAAAAAAATATTCCGATAATTTCTGAAATCGAATTTGCCTACCGCTACAGCAAGAGCAAAATTATTGCAATTACAGGCTCTAACGGCAAGACTACTACCACCTCATTGATTTATCACATATTAGAGAAAGCTGGTTTTGATGTAGGATTAGGCGGGAATATCGGTACTTCATTTGCCCGTCAGGTAGCCCATGGCGACAAAGCATTTTTTGTTTTAGAAATCAGCTCATTTCAGTTAGATGGCTGTGTCGACTTTAAACCGCATATCGCAGTATTGTGCAATATCACGGAAGACCATCTAGACAGATACGATTACAAGTTTGAAAATTACATCAATTCTAAATTATCCATCACAAAAAATCAAACACAAGAAGACTACTTCATTTATTGTGCAGATGACGAAGTAACAATGAAATATCTGCACACCGTAAATGCAAATGTAAATAAGATACCATTTTCCTATTACATAAAAGTAAGCGAAGGTGCTTACGCCGAAGACGAAAAAATTATTATAGAACTCAATAAAAACAACTTCACTATGCCAATCAATGAACTTGCCTTACAAGGCATCCACAACACCTACAATTCTATGGCGGCTGCCATTGCTGCAAAACTGGAAGGAGTAAGAAACGAAAAAATTAAAGAAAGTCTGGAAGATTTTAAAAGCCTTGAGCACCGGCTGGAGTTTGTTGCTTCTGTCAGAAGTGTAGATTTTATTAATGATTCAAAAGCGACGAATGTCAATTCAACCTGGTTTGCACTCGAATCTATGACAAAACCCACTGTATTAATACTTGGGGGAGTTGATAAAGGTAACGACTATACATTGATAAAAGATTTAGTCAAACAAAAAGTAAAAGCTATTATTTGTTTGGGTAAAGACAATGAGAAACTGCATCAGGCATTTGCCGATGAAGTTGGCTATATCGTTGACACACAAAGTATGCAACAAGCTGTGGCTATGGCATATAATATTGCTGAAAAAGGCGATACCGTATTGTTATCGCCATGCTGCGCCAGCTTCGATTTGTTTGAAAATTATCAAGACAGAGGGCGCCAGTTCAGACGTTGCGTCCAAAATCTATAATAATCATTCTTCCTAATCACCAATCACCAATCACTAAAAAATGCTGGCTCGCATCATCAATAACATCAAAGGAGACAAATATGTGTGGTATATAATTGCC
>DAOQII010000292.1:0-2960 GCA_035339455.1 Chitinophagales bacterium | reverse complement strand
CTTACGCGATATGTCGAAAGATACTACACCAAGTGTAAAGAATATCACCATTGATGTAGGTGCATTGGATAAAAAAGAAGTGGAAGCCATGGGCATACATGTAGGCTGTGTAATTACTTATGAGGATGAACTGATGAAACTGAATAATCGTTACTATACAGGTCGTGCCCTCGATAACCGTATAGGCGGATTTATGATTGCAGAAATTGCCCGATTGGTAAAACAAGCTAAAAAGAAACTTCCTTTCGGTTTATATATCTGTAATTCGGTTCAGGAAGAAGTAGGCTTGCGCGGGGCAGAAATGATAGTTCGACAAATCAATCCGAATATTGCAATTGTTACGGATGTTTGTCACGACACAACTACACCTATGATTGACAAAAAGGATAATGGAGATTTCAAGTGCGGACGTGGACCAGTGATTACATATGGTCCTGCTGTTCATAATATCTTGCGAGAGTTGATATTAGATACTGCTGAAGCTAGTAAAATTCCATTCCAGCGCGATGCCGTAAGTCGCAGCACCGGCACCGATACGGATGCGTTTGCCTATAACGGTGGAGGTGTACCAAGTGCCTTGATTTCATTGCCTTTGCGCTATATGCATACCACTGTGGAGTCTGTTGCCATATCAGATGTAGAACATGTTATTCAGTTGATATATGATACCTTGCAAAATATTTCTCCTAAAATGAATTTGAAATATTTGAAGTAATCAAAATTTTAATACTTTTTCTTGCTTAATGATTACGTTTAGTATTCAACTTGATTTGAAAGTCAACTTTTATCTTGTTTTTTTCTTAGTAAATACCGACTTCCGTTAAAAAAACTTAACCCTTTCATTTTAATCCTGTTTTGAGGAAAATTTTATCCTTTCCTTACATGCATTTTCTTACATTTGCACATTATTTTAATTGCTTATGCAAAAAACTACTTTTTTGTTTTTCATTTTGTTGCTTTTGCCTTTTTCAGGTTTTTGTGAAGATAAACTTCTGGATAAAATTGATGCCATCATCGGAGATAAAATCATCTTGCGCTCAGATATAGAAAATCAGTTGGATTTGCTCAATATGAGGGGTAAAGATGTGGAACAAAACCGTTGCACCCTTATGCAGCAACTAATTCTAACCCGTATGCTTGCCAATCAGGCCATCAGAGACAGTTTGCCTATCAGCGACGAAGAAGTAGAAGACGAACTCAATCGCAAGGTTAATTATTTTATCAGTATGGCAGGTTCACAGGAAGCATTTGAAGCGTATTACAAAAAAAGTGTACAGCAGATAAAAGATGATTATCGGGAAGATATTCGTGAAAATATGTTGTCATCTCGTATGCGAGGTAAAATCACTGAGAATATAAAAATTACACCTGCTGAAGTGAAAAAATATTTTGAAGAAATGTCGAAAGACAGTTTGCCATATTTCAATGCAACTATGGAAGTCAAACAAATAGTGATGAAACCTAAAGTAAGTGATTTACAAAAAGAATTAGCATTGAAGAAAACGCAAGAATTGCTGGAAAGGCTGAAAAAAGGAGAAAGTTTTGATTTATTGGCAAGTTTGTACTCAGAAGATATTGCATCAGCACAACAGGGTGGTTTATTAGACTGGGTGCCGCGCGGTACGTTTGTGAAAGAATTTGAAGCTGCTGCTTTTAAACTGAAAGACGGTGAAATATCAGATATTGTGGAAACACCTTTCGGGTATCATATAATTCAAATGGTGGAAAGACGAGGGGATATGATACAAGTTAAACATATACTTATTAGACCTAAATCAACTTCTGCGGATATCGAGTATGCCCGATTGAAACTGGATTCTGTTCGCAACGATATTTTGGCAGAAAAAATTACTTTTGAGAAAGCCGTGAAGGAATATTCCACTGATGATGCCTCCAAAAATGTGGGCGGATTTATCCTCAATAATGAAAACGGAAGTACTTTGCTTGATGTGACTAAGATGGATAATGAATTATATCTTTTGGTTGATACTTTAAAAGAAAATGCAATTACCTTTGCCAGTTTATTTAATGATAATGATGGCACACCGGCTTATCGTATCGTAAAATTAATATCTAAAACTAATCCGCACGAAGCCAGTTTACAAGTCGACTACGACAAAATTCAAAATGCAGCAAGAGCTTCTAAAGAGGAAGAAGAAATTTTAAAATGGTTTGATAAATATCTTAAAAAAACGTACATCATGGTGGATGATGAGTATAAGTCTTGCGATGTCTTACAATCAATACTAAAAAACTAACAATATGTCAGCATTCACTAGCGATACGGAAGGCATAAATTTACTATCTTCAAAATATAATGAACTAAAATCGGAGATAGCTAAAGTAATAGTTGGTCAGGATGAAGTAGTGAAATATGTCCTGTTGTCTATTTTTTGCAATAGCCACAGCTTACTGGTAGGTGTGCCGGGATTGGCGAAAACATTATTGGTGAAAACAGTTGCAGATGCATTGGATTTGGATTTCAAACGTATTCAATTTACGCCCGATTTAATGCCATCTGACATCATCGGTGCAGAAATTTTGAATGAAAACAGACAATTTCAATTTAATCGCGGTCCCATATTTGCCAATATTGTATTAGCTGACGAAATTAACCGTACACCTCCCAAAACACAATCTGCCTTACTGGAAGCTATGCAGGAAAGACAAGTAACTGCAGCAGGGCAGGAGCACTTATTAGATTTGCCATTTTTCGTACTGGCTACTCAAAATCCAATTGAGCAAGAGGGTACTTATCCATTGCCTGAAGCGCAACTCGACCGCTTTATGTTCAATATCATTTTGGATTATCCCACTTATGCTGAAGAATTGAATGTAGTAAAACTAACCACTTCAGATCATGCAAATGCAGTTCGTAAAGTACTGACCGGGAAACAAATCATAGATTTCCAGCACTTGATACGCCGTATGCCCATCGCTGACAATACGGTAGAATATGC
>DAOQII010000291.1:0-2970 GCA_035339455.1 Chitinophagales bacterium | reverse complement strand
GTTACAGCTGAACCAATTGCTAAAATACTAGGAGCAGCAGTAGCTGAAAACGTATAGGTGCCTGATGGTACTGAACCACCACAAGCTGTACTTGCAATTGGAGGTGCGTAAGGCAGGTATGTTACGCGTTGACATCCGGAATAAGAAACGGCATATCGCCCACCGGAAGAAGTTTTACTTCCAGCACCATTTCTATTATAAACAGCGAGCCTGTAAATTCTTGTGCCCGGTGTTTGTGGAACGGTATATGATGAACAAATCGCACCTGAAATATTTGTCCAGTTTGCTGTTGCCGGACATATTGGAGCACCTGAAGTAGTTACATCTGCCACCTGCCATTGGTAATAAGTAGCATTCGTCGTAGATGCGGGAGTTAATGTAAGAGCAGTACCAATACATTTCAAATAATCAGCATCAGGCATGTTGACAACCGGATTAGCAATATTCCATCTATATTTGAGCCGAACTATCCAACTTGAGTATTGGCTACCGGATAAACGAACAGGAATTTCTACAAAGTTGTCTGTATTCGGAGGGCTATTTCGCCAGTTTAAATTGAATGTGCCTGTTGCATGATCATCATCGCCTTGCCACGACACAGTAATACCTAAAACAGTAACCGAACAACTTGGATTATAATTATTGTCCCAATTAGCATCACCACAAGGCACATAAGTATTCCCAAATACAGTCTGTGTGAAACCATCTTCCTCCCATAAATCATATTCTATATCTACAGATTCCATGTTAAGGTCTGCTGTCAGATATGATTTTGAAAAAATGGTAGTATTTGCAGGATCATTCCATTTAGGTTTATTCTGATTAATATGAATGGAAGATGCACCCCAAGCAGGCATAGCCCCTGTGATATTATCTTTAGTTCTGAATTTTAGACGTAAATCTTCATCGCCTGCCACACCTGTACCACAGCCAAGACCACCATCCCAATCAACATCAGTAAATACTTTATCAAACTCTACTGTTAATGCTATCGGACTTGCGTTAGAGCCATCCGAATATTTTGGTGATGAACAAGTCGGCAAAAGTGGATCTATCCAGTCCCACTGATAGGCAAAAGCTACAGAATAAGAATGTTCATCTTGAGGATTTATTACAAAAGGTTGCGTGATATTAATTTTACCGGGTTCAGCTCCTCTAAACAAAACGCCAGTCCACTGACCCGAGCCGAGGTATTCATCTGAACTTGCACAAATTCCAAACAAACAACAACACTGGTCATAAATATTGTAAGTACCTTGTCCGCAATCCAGTAATCCGCTACTCTCACAATCTTCTTCAAATGCTTCAGACATGATTACATCAAACTGGTTGGGGACTAATGTTGCCGGATATGAATTATCTATAATTTTGTATCCGCTTGCCACCCCGTCATTTGATAATGCAGCCGGGGTAGGTGTAAACTGACTGGCATCATAATATCGATTATTATCTCCACTAAAAGCAATATTATAAGAGTTAGAATAAGCAAACCCACCTGCACCGTCCGGAATTCTGCAACGGATTCCTTTAAAGCGATATTCTTGATTACCTATTTCACCACAATTAGAATTTGACCAAACCTTGTGAATCCAAACACGCAACCGAATTCTACCGTCATTATAATTTTGAGCTTGACTGTGTTCCTCTGCTAAGAAAAGAATTACTAAGCATAGTGCTATATTGTAAAAACTATTTCTCATAGGTTATGTTTTTTATTTATTGATTTGAATTCGTAACCGCAACATCGAAAATCAACTTGTACCGGCTATTATTCATCTGAATGAAAGAAAGTGTTCGCGTTCGTTCTACTTTCTGAGGTCCGCATATCCCTGAAATATTTAATTTTATACCTTTAATATCGGCACAGCCATTGATATAGTAACCTTTTCCGAATTTTATTGACCGTACATTTCTAAAAAATGAAAGTACATTTTGAAACTGCTTTTTTAACAGGCTCACGTTCATAGTACTCTCTATATCGGTAATACAATTTGGGTTTTCTGTTTTCAAACTTGCAACAATTGAGTCAATTTCAACTTGAGAAATTAATAGATTGAAGTACATCGTTGAATCATGCTTGATAATTGCCTCAGAATATTTTTTAATAAATTGATTATTCCAAAGACTATCAAGAGCTTGTGTTTGTGCCCTAAGAGAACTAGAACTATAGAAAAACAAGCTAAACAAACAAAGTGTATAAAGTTTCAACATGCATTAGTTTACAATAAATTTACATGAAAACTATAACTTGTGCAACAGAAATTTTATTTATAAACAATTGAAAATCTATATTTTGTATAAATACTTAATATAGAAAACTGATAAAATCTTTAAATGCATGGGCAGGATTCATATTTTTCATAAAATATTCTCCCATCAGGAAGCCTTGGAAACCGTTATTTTTAAAATATTTCAATGTTTCTATGCTTGAAATGCCACTTTCAGCAATTTTGGTAAAATCTTTATCCAAGTAGTTTGCCATTCGTATCGACTGTTCGATGTCTACTTCAAATGTCTTCAAATTACGGTTGTTAATTCCAACCATATCTACTTCATGATATACATGATCAAGTTCAGTTTCGTCATGCAATTCCAGCAAAACCTGCATGCTCAAATCATGTGATAGGTTAGTAAAATCACGAACCTGACGTGGGGAAAGTATAGCTGCAATCAACAAAACAACATCGGCACCCCATGCTTTGGCTTCTATAAACTGATATTCATCTATCATGAAATCTTTTCGCAATAAGGGAATTTCTATAAGATCTCGAGTTTTTAGAAAATCATTTTTACTTCCACCAAAGAACAATTCATCGGTCAAAACGGAAACGCCGGATGCTCCATTTTCTGCATACGCTTTTGTTACTGCTTCAACTTGAGCCGTATTATTTATAATTCCTTTTGAAGGCGATTTTCGTTTAAACTCCGCAATAATTCCGGTAGAATTTACAGAGAGCAGGCTGTCTGTTA
>DAOQII010000290.1:0-2994 GCA_035339455.1 Chitinophagales bacterium | reverse complement strand
CCGTACCCTAAACAGTCTGGAAGAAAAGAAAGCAATCATCCGCAAGCCGGCCGAAGAAGACCAACGCAAAGTTTTGGTAGTGCTTACGGAAGAGGGCAAGCGATTGCGCAAAATTGCCTTGCGAACTGTTTTTAATCTGGAAAAGAAAATCACAGAAAACTTAAGTCCGGATGAACTGGCCATATTTTTTAAAGTAGTAGACAGCATATCGGGCACAATAGATACCTTTCGCACAGAACTTGCCAAACAGTCAAGTTAGTGAATTGCAAAAATTTTGCTAAAAATAATATTTGCCATTCATGTTAAGATAAATATATTTTACCTTAGCTTTCGCAACTAAATTCTCATTTATTCAGTCTATAGTTCGATTAGTCACGTGAAATTATTTTTTATACATGCAAAAACATTACACTTGGAAAGCTATAAAATTACTTATTGTAATTTTTATTTCCTGGAATGCCATCAGTTGTGAAAAAGACAACGATGTTTCTTCTACAGATGACACACTGAACAGCTTATTGATAAAAGCCTCAGGTGGTCGCGGTAGTGCTTATTTTAAGCTGCCTTCCGGTGCTAATTTGGCTGAATTTCCACAAGACCCGCGAAACAGGCTCACCCCTGAAAAAGTAGCTCTTGGCAAAATTTTGTTTCACGAAACTTGTATAGGATCAAACCCTAAAAACACACAAGGAATGATGACCTATTCCTGTGCCAGTTGCCATCATGTGGAAGCCGGATTTCAAGCCGGTATTGCACAGGGTATCGGTGAGGGAGGAATCGGATTTGGCACTAACGGTGAACAAAGAAAAATTAATCCGTCTTATCCTGTTGATCTTATTGATGTGCAACCCATTCGTTCGCCAACGGTATTAAATACAGCATATCAAGAATTAATGTTGTGGAACGGACAATTTGGTGCTGTAGGCAAAAATGCTTATGTGCAATATGCCTGGACACCGGGAACTCCAAAGGAAACTAATTTATTAGGATTTCAAGGACTGGAAACACAAGCCATAGCCGGGCAAAATGTGCATCGACTAAAAATAGACAAAACATTTCTAGGAAATATTACATCTATAAAATATTTGTTTGACCAGGCATTTGCCGACATTCCCGAAACAGGAAGGATGACTCCTATCAATGCAGGATTGGCTATTGCTGCATACGAAAGAACGCTGGTAAGCAATGAAGCTCCTTTTCAAAAATGGCTGAATGGAAACAATAACGCAATGACAGAAACACAAAAACAAGGTGCACTGCTCTTTTTTGGTAAAGCCGGATGCGTACAATGCCACACTGGACCTGCACTCAATTCGATGGAATTCTATGCGCTCGGCATGGATGATTTGCTGACCGGAAATTATGGTGCCATTAATGCAGGAGCAGACAAAGCAGAACATAAGGGACGAGGTGGATTTACCGGCAAAGCCGAAGACATGTATAAATTTAAAGTACCGCAATTGTATAATTTGAAGGGCGTTAAATTTTTGGGACATGGTGCGCAATTTGAATCGGTAAAAGAAGTACTGGACTATAAAAACAAAGCTATTAAATCAAATGCGATAGTTCCGGATACACAGTTGGCCAGTGCATTTAAGCCATTAAACCTGACTGACGATGAGCTAGAAAAATTGCGCGTATTTATTGAAGATGGCTTATATGATGCAAATATCAAGCGATATGCGCCACTTACCATACCTTCAGGATTTTGCTTTCCGGATAATGACACTCAATCCAGAATAGACAAAGGCTGCCAGTAAGCAAATTTTTAAGCAAATAAATCTGCAATCGTTTTCTTGCCCGTCAGTTTAGCATTTATCCAACTGTTTACATCAAAATAATTGAGCGTAAATCTCTCCATTTTATCTTGTTGCATTTCAGACAATTCAGCTGAAAGAATAAGCAAAGATTGCTTAAAATTTATCGTATAATTTTTTTCTTTGGAAAAAAAATCCAGTATTGCATTTTCAGTAGCATGTAACGCACTTTGCTTTTTAAAATAATATCGCACATTCGCTTGTTTATACTTGATATAGGTAAAATTTCCTTTTTCTAAATGAATAAACAAATTCAGCAACTTGGCAAAATTGTATATATCAGGACGATTTTTTTCTTCAAATTCATTCAGTAATCGGTTGATATAATTTCCGGCATTATCAAAATCACCAATACAGAAATAGTAATAAGCCAGCATGTAAATTATTGTCACATGATAAGAAGCAATAAGAATTTCTTTATATTTTTTCATACCGCTTTCAATTTCTGGAATAATAGAAATTATTTTATTAAAATATTTATTCTGCAAGTAAAAAGAAAACTCTGTCATGTAGCTGAAGATAAAAATCTGTGCCGTTGTACGTGTATAATGTAATTCATCCGTTGAAATTGAAATGCTGCGTATTCTGTCTAATGCCAGATAAAACTGCGATTCATCTGTATTTTTAGTAATGGACAATATGCGGGCGAAGGTATTGACGTACTCAAGCAGATGAAGCCTTTTAAAATATGGCTTGCTGTCCATAAGTTGAATTACTGCTTCATTATTTGCCAATTCATTTTTAGTATTTCGCTGAATAAAATTATTTATTGCATGGATTTGATAATATTTTATTTTGCTTGCCGTACAAAGAGCATAAGACGGTTTGCTCAATAATTTTTGTGCCAGCAGTTTTTCCAATTTATTTATATCAGCACTCGCTCTTGATTTTGCAATAGTAATTCTCAATTGAGTAGCATTATGAAATAAATCATCAAACTGCATTACATTTTCAATGAGTTTATAGAGGGCCTTTGTTTCCTTGTCAATTACCTCATCAGTACGGTTATTATAGCTGACATGGGCATTTACCAACTTTTCGTAGTGCAACAGTTTTAATAAATATAAAAACTCGTCTGCCGATCTGGCTAAATGTTGAGCCTTGTAAACATGTTTAACACATGATTTGAAATTACCTTTATGATACAAAATTTCTATTTCAGAAAGCCATTCATTTA
>DAOQII010000289.1:0-3014 GCA_035339455.1 Chitinophagales bacterium | reverse complement strand
CTGCTATTGATGAAGCATTTTCAAGACATGCTGCAGAAAATATTGGCGCTGTGATTATTACCGGAGATGGCATTTACAACAAAGGAAATTCGCCTTTATATAATGCTAAAGCATTACAAGTTCCGGTTTATACAGTTGCGTTAGGCGATACCACATTAAAGAAAGATGCTTATATCAAATCAGTACGTTGTCCGGATGTGGTTTATTTGGGCGACCAGTTTTCTATCTCTGTTCAGATTGAAGCGCATCACCTAAAAGGTCAGCAAACCAGCTTACAAATCATAGATTTTAATGGAAGAATAATCGCATCAAAAGTGATTTCCATTACAGATGATAATTATATCGACCAAATAGAAGCCGTAGGCAATGCTGTCAAGCAGGGTTTATTGCCTTTCAAGGTTATGCTCAAACCAATGCCGGGAGAAATGACAGCAGAAAATAATTATGAAACAGCATACGTAGAAGTGATAGATGGCAGACAAAGAATATTGTTGTTGTATGATGCCCCGCACCCCGATATCAAAGCGTTGCGCTATGCCATAGAACAAAATAAAAATTACCAACTGGAAGCAACGGATATCAAAATGTACTCGGGTAATATTAAAGAGACCGATATGGTCATTTTGCACGGGCTTCCGTCTTTAGGAGCATCTTCAAAACTCGGTTTGCTTTCCGAAATAGTGAATGCTCAAGTGCCTGTCTTTTTTATTTTATCGGCAAATACGAATCTGGCACAATTAAACACACTGCAAAAAGTGTTGCAAATAAGTGGTTCGGCCCAAAATGGCAATGAAGTTTTTCCGGTTTATAATTCCTCGTTTTCCAAATTTACAGTAAATGAGCAAATGATAAAAACACTGCAGAATTTACCACCATTATTGGCACCATTTGGAAAATACACCCTTTCTGCCACAGCAGATGTTTTCCTGAAACAACAAATCGGCAACATTCCGACCAATAACCCGCTCTTGTTTTTTAATGAGATTAATGGCAAGAAATCCGGATTTTTATGTGGCGAAGGCATCTGGCGTTGGCGTATGCATGAATATCTGCAAACCAAAAGCTATGCTGCAACAGATGAGTTGGTCAATAAATGCATTCAGTATTTGACGGTGAAAAATGACAAACGGAAATTTAAGATTAAACCTCTTAAAAATGTATATAATGCTAATGAGCAGGTGGAAATGGAAGCTGAATTATATAATGAAAGTTATGAGCTGGTGAATGACGAAGATGTACAATGTGTCGTAAAAGGCGATAATGGAAAAGAGTTTAACTATGCGCTGGATAAAACACTGAATGCCTATTATCTGAATGCGGGAATTTTGCCCGTGGGCAACTATACAGCATTGGCAAAAACTACATATAAAGGCAAACCGCTAACTGCTTCATGCAGTTTCTCCGTACGGGCTATCAATGTAGAAATCATCAACACGCAAGCCAATCACCAGTTGTTGCAGAACTTGTCGGCACAAAGCGGAGGTAAAATGTACTATCCACAAAATATGTCGGCTATATTTGATGACTTGAAAAATCAAGCTAAAATGAAAACCATCTTATTTGATACTTTTAATACCCGTCCACTTATCGACTTTAAATGGCTTTTTGTACTGGCATTACTCATATTGGCATTAGAGTGGTTTTTACGAAAGTTTAATGGCATCATTTAGTTGCTCTAAAAAAAATACGTTACATTTGTACAGTAAAATATCAGCTTTATGAAAAGAATTATTGCCTCAATTGCATTATTTATTTTATTGTTAGCAGCTACACCAAGTTTTGCTATCGAAAAAGGAGATTTCAATATTTATACGACACTTAATTTGGGACACCATAGCTATATTCCCACATATACTACAAAAGGCTACGGTTTTGTTCCTGGTGTAACAGTCAATATGGATTATGCTGCTTCACCATATTTTGGAATTGGCGGTTGGTTTACTTTTTCGGGAAGAAAATATAATGCAGGTTCATTATACGCCATCGACTATAAATACAGAAATTTCGGTGTAGGTGTACGTGGCGTTTTTCATTTGTATCAGTTGATCTCAGAGAAAGGAAACACTAAATTAGATGCTGAAAAATTTGATGTTTATATTCCTCTTGCTGTTGGTGGTGGTTTCAGATTAAAAGATAAAAACCTTGCAGGAGATAAATTTGGTGCAGGTGCTATAGTAGGAGCAGGAATCGGTATGTCTTATTATTTCGTTGAACATATCGGTGGTAACCTAGAAGCCGGGTATTTAGAAGGATCATATGCCAAGCTGGGTTTGGTATTTAAGTTCTAGTACCAGCCAATCTCTCTTTAGTGTAAAGTATTTTAACTTTTTGTGTGTTTTGTTTTATAATTTTTACCACATAGTGGTATAGATTTTTTAGGATTAACAATGTTTTCCTTACAAAATTAAGTAAGAATAGAAAAATATAAGAATCGTCAAAGGCGATATTAGGTTTTTGCTTGTAATCTATATTGGTTTGTAGCAAGCAACGATTTATGATTAGAAATACTATGATTCTATTTGGTTTAAATCGCACAATGGGTTATATTATTATTTTTTACTGATAAGCTTTCATCAGTAATCCATCCACTTATTTGTACAATCTTACAATCACTAACTTCTTACCGCTTTTTACCTTAAATTTGTTGTCTAAATTTTTGCATGAAAAGACCTCGAACCTTGGCAGAACCATTTAAGATTAAAATGGTAGAACCATTGAAAATTACTACAGAAGCTTATCGCAAAACTCAATTAGAGAAAGCATTTAACAACCCCTTTTTACTCAAAAGTGAAGATGTCTTTGTCGATTTGCTGACAGACAGCGGAACAGGAGCTATGAGCGAACAACAATGGTCTGCCATGATGTTGGGCGATGAGAGTTATGCCGGAGCAAGCAGTTGGGAAAAGTTAGAAACAGAAGTTAAAGATTTAACGCAAATGCCTTTTGTTATTCCTACACATCAGGGTAGGGCAGCAGAAAGAATTTTGTATGGCATACTGGGTGGAAAAGACAAA
>DAOQII010000288.1:0-3029 GCA_035339455.1 Chitinophagales bacterium | reverse complement strand
TTACTCAAATTGCCTTTATGGGTGGGATGATTTTTTCTGAAAAATTCAGAGGCATGGCCGACCAAGCTATGCAGGGCATGCAATTATTATTTTTAAAATTTTCGAGAGATGATGAATCTCAATCTGATGTATTAGGTGTAAAATACTCTTCTGCTATCGGATATGATGCCAATCAAATGGCAGATTTCTTTCAAACATTACAACGATATTCTGAAAAAGAAGGAGCACGTGTTCCTGAGTTTTTATCTACACATCCGGATCCGGGCAATCGTTACAGCACGGTAAAACAACTCGCAAAAGATTATCAAACCACAAACAATTTAACCAAGCTCAATATCAACAGAGATCAATATCTTCGCATGATTGACGGATTGGTATATGGAGAAGATCCGCGCCAGGGCTATTTGGATAAAACCAACTATGTATTTTATCAACCTGAAATGCGATTTGAATACCCAATTCCCAATGGCTGGCAATATCAAAATTCACCTATGGCTGTACAAGCGGCAAATGCCAGTGGCGATGCGGCAATTATTTTGACTATGTCAGATAAATCAACATTTGATGCTGCTGCTTCGGAAATTCTGCAAGCATACGGACTTAAAAATATCACTACACCGATTACAACAAAAATCAATGGCTTAGATGCTTATACATTTACAGCTGAACAAGTAATTGACCAGCAAACCATACAGCAAAATGGTGGTAAGCAACCGACGGATGCAGAAATCATGCAGGTATTGTTTACTTTTTACAAGTATGACAACAAAATATATGTTATGCAAGGAATGAGCTCAAAAAAGGACTTTCCTGCTCAAAAGTCTAATTTCTTATACAGCATGAATGGTTTTAAACCTTTAACTGATCCAAAAAGAATTAATGTTATACCTGAGCGTATTAAAATTGTATCAGTAGCTAATGATGCTACATTAAAAGATATTATGGTACTTTACAAAATTCCTGCTGACCGATATGAAGAAGTATCTATTTTAAACGGCATGCAACAATCTACTTTGGTGAAAAAAGGTATGCTGGTGAAAATGCTGGAGAAAAAAGCATAAGTTTTATAGCTGACTATTCAAAGCTATGCTTAGAAATGTTGAATGTTTAGTGATGAATGTTTAATAATTTTGAAGCGTGCTGTAATTGAATTTGCCAATTAAAAGACTGCATACTTCTAAAACGGATATCTCACTATTTTTGATATGACTTGTACTTTAGCCTAATACTGAAACGGATATCTCACTTCGTTCGATATGACGGTGATTTTTGCCAACAGTTTCTATTTCGGGAATTGTAATTTGGCTTCAGCTAATTTTTTGTCCACTTTACCTGTAAGAAAATCAAAAAACATTTTGAAATCGGATGCTAAACTCCATAAAGGATATTGAAATGTTGCCGGTTTGTTTTTTTCAAATACAAAATGACCTATCCAGGCAAAACTGTAACCTAAGAATGGAATGGCTACTATTTTCCAAGCTGAAGGCTGTATCAGAGCATATACAAACATGGCAATCACCAATGTAGTGCCTATATAATGCAACATGCGACAAGTGGGATCCGAATGCTCGGTAAGATAAAAGGGATAAAATTCCTTTAATGATTTGAAACGCTTTTCCATAATTAGACTTTGTCAAATTTATAAAAATTTGAGAAGTCGCTGTGTTATTATTTTCAGCTGATAAAAATCTTATTATTCCAAATTAATTGCACTTTTTAAACCACATAGAAGCATAGCATTTTTAATCATAAATAGTTATTTACTGCAAAGAAATACAGTAATCAAGAAGAAAACATAGTATCGCCTTTGGCGATTCCTATATTTTTCTCTTCTTACCTTAATTTTTGTATGATAAACATTGTTAATGCTAAACAAAATCTTTGCCTCTATTTGGTAAAAACTATAAAACTATCCGCACAAGAGGTTACACCACTATATTAATAATTCTGCCTTTTACTAATATCAGTTTTTTCAGCTGCTTATCTTCCATGTATTTCAAAATTTGTTCGTCAGCCAAAATGATTTCTTTCACTTGATTTTCGTCTGCATCCAAGGAAATTTCAATATTAGCGCGGTGCTTGCCATTAATTTGTACCGGGTAAGTGAAGGTACTTTCTATCAAAAATTTCTCATCATGTTTTGGGAAAGGCTGATTGATGACAAATCCCTCCATTCCTAAATTTGTCCAAAGTACTTCAGCCGTATGTGGTGCAAACGGAGCAATAAGTTTGGTCAATGTTGTTAATATTGATGCGGAAACGGCTTTTTGTTTTCCCAAATCATTAACACAAATCATAAAGGTAGAAATACAAGTATTCAAACTCAGATTTTCGATATCTGTATTTATTTTTTTAATGCATTTATGCAGAATTTTTAATTCATCTGCTGAAGCATCTGCATCCACATATTTCTTATTTCCCATATCATCAAAAAACAATCGCCAAAACTTGCGCAAGAAATTAGCTACTCCAGAAATGCCATTGGTGTCCCAAGGTTTTGCCGTATCAATCGGTCCTAAAAACATCTCATACATTCTGAAAACATCTGCTCCGTATTCCAATACCATATCATCCGGATTCACTACATTTAAATAACGTTTAGACATTTTTTCAACTTGCACATCTAAGGAAATAAAATACTGACCGTCTATTTCTTCCCAACTGATGTCATTTTCAATATCTATTGCTTCAAAACGATTATCTGCTTTGATGAGCTCTGCAAAATTAGCTTTAGTAATTCTGTCATTAGGAGCCAGCATAACCGGAATATGCAACTTAGCCGGAATATTTTTTATCTGATTTTCTTTTGTCAACAAACTTCTTCCTTGTATCATTCCTTGATTGACCATTTTTTTGAATGGTTCTTCCGTACTTACTTTTCCGATATCTTTTAAAAATTTATGCCAAAAACGAGAATAAAGTAAATGGCCTACGGCATGCTCACTCCCACCAACATACAAATCAACATCTTTCCAGTAATCTTGTATGTTAAAATCAACAAGTTCTTGATTATTATGGGGATCCATATA
>DAOQII010000287.1:0-3045 GCA_035339455.1 Chitinophagales bacterium | reverse complement strand
AAAAAGCGTTTTCTCAGTTTTTGATGCCACGTTTAGCGGCCTGCGAACACCGCAGAAAAATGAGCGAACATAAGTCGGGCATATTCCGTCAGTTTGATGTTTCCGCTGCTTTTTCCATCTTGCGCACACATGAGCAACCCGACAATTTCAGTCCTAAAAGAGCAGGCACAAAGTCCATTTGTATGCACAATAACGGCTTGTTTTGCCCACACCAAACAACAGGGAGTATGGTGGCGGTATTGCGTAAAAATAATCTGCCGCATACGGTATGGTTTACCGGTAGTTCAAACCCATGTATCAGCTTATATAAGCCCTTTTATTTTGGAGACACCTTGCTGAATGAAGAGCAATTTCAACAGCCCGGCGCACATGCAGATGATAGCTACTGGTGGAAATGGGAAATCAGAAACCGGAAATTCAGAAACGATTTTATTCATCAATGGGAAAATTTCCATACTACCCAACAACATCTTGAAGCGGAATGGATAAAAGAAGATGCACTATTTACATCAATGTCGGATTTGGAAAAAGGGTATCAGCTATCCCGAAAAGCATTGGCTGTAACAGTTTGATAATTTGAGCAGACTGTTATAATAATTCCTTAATTGGTTAAAAAATCTTTCCTATCTTTGCACATGGAAAGCAACTTTCATTTATCCCCGCAACACAAATTTGCCGGTGAAGGTTTGACATTTGATGATGTCCTTTTACTTCCGGCTTACTCACAAGTTTTACCTCGCGAAACCAACCTGAAAACCCAGGTAACACGTAATATCAGTGCCAATATTCCCATTTTATCGTCGGCTATGGATACGGTTACTGAAGCTAATTTAGCTATTGCATTGGCAAGAGAAGGTGGTATAGGCGTTTTACACAAAAATATGTCAATTGAGAAACAAGCCAATGAAGTACGCAAAGTTAAACGCTCTGAAAGTGGCTTAATTACTGACCCGATTACCTTAAATCCGGAACAGAAAGTGGCGGCTGCTTTTATTCTGATGGCTGAAAACAAAATAGGCGGGATTCCGGTTACAGACGAAAACGGGTATTTGGCGGGCATCCTTACCAACCGCGATTTGCGCTTTTGCAAAGACAAAAACATGCTGGTAAAAGACCTGATGACTAAAGACCGGCTGATAACGGCACACGAAGGGACTACCTTGAAACAGGCGGAGGATATCTTGCATGAATATCGCATTGAAAAACTGCCCATCGTAGATAAAAACAATAAACTTGTCGGATTAATTACGTATAAAGATATTATTAAAGTAAAAAATTATCCCAATTCCTGCAAAGATAACAGCGGACGATTGCGTGCCGCAGCTGCTGTAGGGGTTACTGCCGATTTTATGCAGCGTATGGAAGCACTGGTGGCGGTAGGTGTTGATTTTATTTGTATAGATACGGCACATGGTCATTCTATGGGCGTTATTAATGCCGTAAAACAAGCTAAAACCAGTTTTAAATATGTAGATATTGTGGGCGGAAACATTGCTACGGGTTCGGCAGCAAAAG
Source organism: Chitinophagales bacterium (assembly GCA_035339455.1). Taxonomy (GTDB): domain Bacteria; phylum Bacteroidota; class Bacteroidia; order Chitinophagales; family JADIYW01; genus JADJSS01. Next base: position 1,530 of record DAOQII010000287.1, on the reverse strand, counting down.
CACTTGCCGATGCCGGTGCTGATGCTGTAAAAGTAGGTGTTGGTCCGGGTTCTATCTGTACTACACGTGTTGTTGCCGGAGTAGGTGTGCCACAGCTGAGTGCCATTTACGATTGTGCACTGGCATTAAAAGGCAGTGGGGTGCCTGTTATCGGCGATGGCGGTATTCGCTATACGGGAGATATTGTAAAAGCACTGGCAGGTGGTGCCAATACCATTATGGCGGGTTCGGTATTTGCCGGCACGGAAGAAAGCCCCGGCAGCACCGTTATACTTGAAGGAAGAAAATTCAAAACCTATCGCGGTATGGGCAGTATGGAAGCTATGCAAGAAGGCAGTAAAGACCGCTATTTTCAGGATGTGGAAGACGATATAAAAAAATTAGTGCCCGAAGGCATCGTAGGCAGAGTGCCGTATAAAGGTACGCTGAGCGAAGTTGTTTATCAGTTTATAGGCGGATTAAAGGCGGGTATGGGTTATTGCGGAGCAAAAGACATTCCTGCACTGCAAGAAAAATCGCAGTTTGTGCGTATTACTACAGCCGGCGTAGCCGAAAGCCACCCGCATGATGTAACCATCACCAATGAAGCACCGAATTATAGCAGATAATGTGAATTCTAACTATTTTTATTTTTCAAGATAGTTATGTTAAAGAAGGTATCGCTTGTAATTAAAGCAATTTTTGTTATAGGACTCCTGTTCTTTATTGCATCTTTTCTGGGAAAATATTTTTGGTTTTTTGATTTGATCAGTCATTTCAGAATACAAGCTCTTGTCATGTTTGCATTGTGTTTGTCTTATTTTATAATTATCAGAGAAAATGTCTTTATTGTATTTAATGTTTCTGTCGTTCTTTTTATTTTATACAGCATTTTCCCGTACTATTTTCCACAGCCAAAATATAGAGCCGATACGACATACACATTACTTTATGCAAACGTACTTACTTCTAATGAGCAAAACAGCTTGCTTGTTAGTATGATTAATAATACAAATCCCGATATCATCGCGCTGGTGGAAGTTAACGAGGAGTGGATGTATCAATTAAATTGTATTGCTAAAGAATATCAATATAAAATTGTGTTACCTCATGATGATAATTTCGGTGTATGTTTGCTGTCTAAAATTGATATCTCAGAAAGTGAGGTCATAAACTTTTGCACATTAGATTTACCTTCAGTATTTGCTAAGCTAAAAACAAAAGATGATTCGTTTTCAATACTGATAACACATACTATACCGCCAGTAGGTCATTTCGATTTTATTCAAAGAAACTTGCACCTCTCCCGACTTCATGCATTTGCCGCAAATAATCATGTAAATATGGTGGTTGGTGATCTTAATTGCTCTTCATTTTCTCCGAACTTCAATATATTACTAAATGATAATATGCTTAGAGTCAGCCGCTTAGGGTTCGGGTTACAGCCTACATGGCCTACTTGGTGTCCACTGTTTTATACAACCTTGGATCATATTATAGTTGATGAACATCTGCTTGTTTGTGATAGGAAAGTCCTACAAAATATAGGCT
>DAOQII010000286.1:0-3047 GCA_035339455.1 Chitinophagales bacterium | reverse complement strand
TACTACACCTTCTACAAACTGATGACAGGCCACTTTGCGTATCAAAGTTGTTTGTGTGCTGAAACTTCCACTTATCCCTCTGCGGTTAGTAAAAGTACCCGTTCCGTTTACCCGATAAACATCATCATCAAAATTATCGCGAGTATTCTCTCCGGCTATCCATTCTCTTACACGTGTGGCTGTGCCGCTTATGGTAGTGCCGTCGGCAAAGGTGATAGTACGTGTAGAGCTGACATTAAAATATAAATTTTCATCAGCATTTCTTCCCATATTAGTTGCCGTTCTGTCTATATCTACTTTGTTGTTATTTACATAATAGTTATCGGTAGTGGTATGGATCACAGTACCTTGCTCACGATAAGGTCCTGTAAAAGTAACAATGATTTTTCCTTTTCTAGTTACACCATGAGCACCGGTACAACCGGTTCCGAAGTCGATAGTCAAGGTATGTGTCGTACCGGAAGAATCTCTGGTTACTATAGCACAGCCATTAATCAGGTTGGTTTCAGAGGATGCCGAAGTGCGTAAACTGACATTGCCGGTTTCGTAAGCCTGATCAGCAATTGCCTGTACGTTGTCATCTTCTAAATCTGCTACACTCAGTGTTTCCGCAGTTGATTCATCCAATATTGCATCTGTTTTTTTACAGGAGGTAAATCCCAGTAAGAGTGTGCTCATTATGATGAGCAGATTTTTTAAGTGGTGTCGTGTTTTCATGATTATAAATTTTGATAGCCTTTTGACTAAACGAAAGTTGAAAAGTTTAATTGTAAAGAGAAATAAAACTAACATATTTTATACTATTGGTGGCCATGGTGAACTTATTTCCGGATTTTCAGGCATATAGACCACCCAAATTTCATCTCCGGCATTTCTCCACCTGTTCTGCTCATCCCAGCATACTATTTCATCTGTATGTAGCCCATTACTGGTCTGATAATTGTATCTTACCCTGTAAGGATGTTTTCCATTTATGGATTGTGAATAATCTAAATCAATTTGCTCAATAATACCTTCCGCGCTCATGCCGTTTTCCAGGGCTAAGATAGTCTCGTTGGCGGTGCGTTTTCCTCGTCTGAATAAAAAATAACCAATTACTACGAATATTAGTCCGAATCCAAAAGCCAATATTAAAGGTGTGCCGATTATCATAAAAATGATGCCCACCAGCGAAAAAGTATTTTTCCAGTAGCGCACTTGTCTTTTGAATTTTTCTGGTAATACCCTCGGTGCCGCTGTTGGTCTTTCTCCGCGTTCCTTACTGATGGGTTTGGGTAAGGGTCCACCGCAATTTCGGCAATTGGTATAATTGGGTGCAACGGCATAATACGTCTTACACCATGGACAAGTAATGGCTGTATCCTGCATCATTGTTTTTTTGGTTTCATTAAAGATACAAGAATATCAATGAAATCAGGCGGTAATTAATCAGAGCTTATTGTTTAAATATGCTTACTTTTGCAAAAAAATTAAATCGTGTCATTTACAGTAGCCATCATAGGAAGACCTAACGTAGGGAAATCAACATTTTTTAATAGAATGTTACAACAAAGAAAAGCCATCGTTGACGATTTTAGTGGAGTAACACGCGATCGGCAATATGGTATTTGCGATTGGAATGGAAAAACATTCAATCTTATTGATACCGGAGGTTTTGTTTCAGCTACAGATGATATTTTTGAAAAAGAAATTAAAAAACAAGTTAAAATAGCCATACAAGAATCTAATTTAATCTTGTTTATGGTGGATGTTACGACAGGCATTACTGATTTGGATGAGTCGCTGGCACAGGAATTGCGCAAATCTAAAAAGCCTGTTTTTTTGATTGTCAATAAAGTGGATAATATTGAGAGAGGATATGCTGCCAATGAATTTTATTCACTCGGATTTGATCAGTTATTTCCGGTTTCATCCATCAGTGGAAGCGGAACCGGAGAAATTCTGGATGAAGTTACGGCAGTCATTCCGCCGGAACATGCAGAAGCAATAGATGAATATGCATCATTGCCAAAAATTGCAATCGTAGGGCAGCCTAATGTTGGAAAATCTACCTTGCTGAACGCACTGATAGGAGAGGAGCGCAATATCGTAACCGATATAGCAGGTACTACACGTGATTCAATACATACGCATTATAACTTATTCGGAAAAGAATTTTTGCTGATAGATACTGCAGGCATACGCAAAAAAAACAAGGTACATGAAGATTTGGAGTTTTATTCAGTAATCCGTGCAGTTAAAGCCATTGACGAAGCAGATGTATGTGTGCTGATGCTGGATGCTCAGACCGGCATTGAAATGCAGGATTTAAAGATTTTCAGTATTATACAAAACCGAAAAAAAGGGGTAGTTATTCTGGTGAACAAATGGGATACGATAGAGAAGGATAATAAAACCGTAGGTGAATATACCCGTATCATCAAGCAAAAGATTGCACCCTTTTCGGATGTGCCCATCATTTTTATTTCAGCTAAGGATAAGCAACGCATTTTTCAGGCAGTAGAAAAAATATTAGAGGTTTATAATGGTATGCAAATTAAGATACATACGAATAAACTGAACGAAATTATGCTGGCTGAAATAGAAAAATATCCACCTCCGGCTTATCGCGGTGAGTATATTCGTATAAAATACATTACTCAACTACCTACTAAATCTCCAAGTTTTGCCTTCTTCTGCAATCACCCTGATTATGTGCGTGAGCCTTACCGCAACTATCTGGAAAATCGCATGCGAGAACACTTTCCGCTGAGTGGCGTACCTATTCAGATTTATTTCAGAAAAAAATAAGAAATTACTTTTTTACCTAAACTCAGGTTGTCAATGAATGGAATCAAATGCATCGTTCAATAAACTTGCGGCTTTGTCCAAATCTTCGTCTGTATGTGCAGCAGACACAAATCCTACTTCATATCCTGAAGGACCAAAATAAATACCGCGGTCTAACAAGTTATGGTAGATTTTGGCAAATAAGGACATTTTTCCCGAATTGATTTGGTCGGCACGGGTAAGATGGCTCATGTCAGAAAAGGTAAACCAGAAAATAG
>DAOQII010000285.1:0-3050 GCA_035339455.1 Chitinophagales bacterium | reverse complement strand
AAAATGTTCCTGAGTTCCAACGCAAATCTTTACCCTGCGGATAGGCCACTATACATCTGGCCGTATCTGCCGTATTATTAAATTTCGTATAATCCATTTGAAAACTATTCGTAGTGAGAAAACCATGCATATTAATTACTAAGGGCAAGTTTTCATTCGGATTGAAATTGCGGGGTGTATAAATAATTACATTTCGTGTGAGATTAGGCTGAAATAGCTGGTAATTTTTTTGAGCAAATAAACAACTGTTAGACAATAATAAAAAAAGTATAAGCATATTTTTCATGTGCGTCAAGTTTTTCGATTCTAAGGTAGTGTAAATTTCGGATATCTGAATTTTGTTTGAAAAAGTAGTTGACAATGAATTATTTTTGTCAAAAAATCAACACATGCATATCGGATTAGTATTTGGAGGAAAAAGTCCTGAACATGAAGTATCTATTGTTTCGGCGCGCAATATTTATAATGCTATCGACAAAAATAAACATCGTGTTACGCTTATCGGCATTGCTGCCGACGGCAAATGGTATGCAGAAACCGAAGAAAATTTACAAGATAAAAGTTGTGTAGTCGGCAAATCGGGTGTACAGCTTGCCGTGGTTTTTGGCAATGAAAAAAATAAAATAATCCGCTTAGCTAATGCCGCTTTCTTAGATGATTTGGAGGTGATTTTTCCGATTACCCATGGGCCAAACGGAGAAGACGGCACACTGCAAGGTATTTTTACACAAATGGATATTCCATTTGTTGGTCCCGGGGTGTTGGGTTCTGCCGTGGCGATGGACAAAGATTTTACTAAACGCATTCTGCGTGATGCCGGTATTGGGCACGCAAAAGGTATGGTATTTTATAAACATGAAAGAGCTGAAATCAGCTATGATAAAGTGCAGGCTGAACTGGGCAATTTGCTCTTTGTAAAACCTTGCAATATGGGTTCGAGTGTGGGCGTTTCAAAATGCACGAATGCCACTGAGTTTAATACTGCGCTGGATTTAGCCTTTCGTTTCGATACGAAGGTATTGGTAGAGCAAGGTATAAATGGCAGAGAGCTTGAGTGTGCTGTTTTTGGCAACGAAAATCCCAAAGTGAGTACGGCAGGCGAGATAAAAATGCTGCAAGGTTTTTATGATTTTGAGAATAAATATGTGAATGACAATGCTCAAATCACTATTCCTGCTGAACATCTTAGTGAAGCGCAACTTACTAAAGTAAGAGCTACTGCACTACGTGCTTATCAGGTATTGGGACTGGAGGGCATGAGCCGTGTGGATGTATTTTTGACCGCTGACGATGAAGTGATTATCAATGAGCCCAATACTTTGCCCGGTTTTACTTCTATTTCGATGTATCCCAAGTTGTGGGAAAACAGTGGTGTGTCTTATGCCGATTTAATAGAACAGCTTATTGGTTTTGCTATTGCCCGGCATGATAGAGATAAACAAATACAGCGGGTACGGGTGGTGTAGCTGAGTGGTTTTATTTCTTTTTCGGAAGTTTTCAAAGAACTATTTTTTCCACTTTTGTCTTGATACAAAAGTGGAGCAAAAAATCAAGAACAATAGAGGCATTTTTGCTTGGCTGGTGGCTTCAGCTCTAAAAAATCTGCTTGCTAAAAACTATCTTGTCGTTTTCATTTGTGCTTGTTTTATTGCTTACTTCTTTTTTTACAACACATTGCATTTCTTTTGTGTATGCACGATAGTTTTAAGTCGCTGCGATTTTTTATTCGCCGCATGCTGCTATTGTTCGTACCAAGTTGCAACATCATTCAAAGAACTTTTGTTATTTAAAGATACTGTTTTTCTCAATTATACAATTAGCTACTTTCAAGGTTGTCGTCTGCTTGTCTTGCTACAGCATTGCGAGCATGTAAATCATACTTGAAATAAAAAAATATTTTCCGGTTTTATTATGGTTCGTGTTGGCAGGTGATAACACTTGTCAGGGGCGAGGGCGAGCAAACTTATTATCAACTGTTATTTTCTTAACTTAATGAAATTGTACTTGCGAGAGCCGGGGGAATATTTATCTTTTCTATACTTAAATGTTCCTAAAAAAGTCATTTTTTACATCATCACTAAATTTTTTATCTTTTAATGAATTTAACAGTATAATATTTAATTGTGATTTTTTACTTTTTGGAAAATTTTCTAAATTATTCCTTAATCTGTAAAATAATGTCGGATAATCAGTTTTATTTAACATTTTACCAATACTTTTTTCATATAAGTAATAATCATAAATCATAAGATTAATAATGGATTGAAATTTCAGAATATCATTTTGAGATTTGAAATGTATCTGATTTAACCTTATAAAAGTATTCTTATCAATCTTCTTGTGCAATATTGCGATATAATCTAATGCAGTTACCTTTGTAAGGTAAGTAAATCTTCTTGAGAGTACTCTCTCACACAATTCAATAATCTTCACATTAAACAGTCTTTCTGATATAGCAATATCAAATATATTTTCAATTATGTTATTATTAGTAGAAAAGAAATAAATGTTCAACTTTTCATAAAATTCTGATCTTACAAATTTATTGCCACCTAAGTTATTGCTCATAAAATTTATTTTCTTTGTTTTTGATTATTTCTTACTGCTCGTCGCTTCCACTCTTTAATTATTTTTTGAAGTAATTGAGTGTTTTTTGCGACCTTAGCTGCTTGTTCTAATGCTTTAAGTGCTTCATCAGAAAGAGGAGATAATTCGTCATCATATATATTTTGTTTACCGCCTTTAGTAAATCTAAATTGATCCCAGTTTATACTTTGACCATAAAAAGATATTACACCTATGGCAACCGTTGAGCCAATTACATAAACAATATGTTTAGGCACAAATGCGTCAGTAGGTTCAGTAATAGACTCATCAGCCAAAACCCATGCTAAAAATCCTCGAGATATAGTAACTGCAATAGGTCCACCTGCTGTCATTGGTCCACTATTACCAATTCTATAAGAGTCACCGCCAGCCGTAGCATTATTCATAAAATTCGCCATATTACCGCCGCCTGCAAATGGCATTCCCCAATCAAATTTACTGTG
>DAOQII010000284.1:0-3059 GCA_035339455.1 Chitinophagales bacterium | reverse complement strand
TCTTAGGCACGGGAGAAAAATAATGCATTCCTATAATCAACTCGGGATGCTTGGCTTTTGCTGCTATTTCTTTGATAGGCAATGCTGAAGTATTGGAAGCGAATATGGTATTAGGTTTTGCATTGGCTTCTGCATCCGCTACTATTTTTTGTTTCAAATTCAAATCTTCAAACACAGCTTCTATTATAATTTCCTGATTGTCTAAGTCTTCATAATTCAAACTGCCTGATAAAAGTGCCATTTTTTCTTCTAGTTCTATCTTGGTCATGGCTTTTTTCAAAACACGTTTATTATTGCTTTCATAAATGGTTTTGAATGCCGAATTAATCATATCCTGGTTGACATCTTTGAGTAGTACATGCATGCCATCATCTATTGAAACTTCGGCTATGCCGGCACCCATAAAACCTGCACCTATGATGCCCATACGGTGAACTTTTTTAATCAGTTTTTCGTCATAAGGATTTTTCTTTTTGTCCGTCATGGCAAAAAAGATATTGATGAGTTGTTTAGATACATCGCCAAGTAATAATTCTTCAAATTTTACGGCTTCTGCATCGAGTCCTTTTTCCATGCCTTGATTCCAGCCTGTTTCTACGCATTCTAAAATTTTGTAAGGAGCGGGATAGTTGCCATGTGCTTGTTTGTCCACCATTTTTTTTGCCTGATCGAAGACAATTTTATTCACCAGTGGCGCTTCCATCACCATATTCATCAATTTAGATTGTAAGGCAGGAAAACCGGCTCTAACGGTATTCATATTGATGTCGTTGCGTTCTCTTTTTATAGGTTTAGCGGCAACTTCCAATGCCAGTTTTTCGGCTGTAGCTTGTAAGGCATTTACATGTACTACTTTGTCCACCAAGCCCATTTTTAATGCAGGGTATGGGAAAATATTTTTACCTGTGAGCATCATATCCAAGGCTGCTTGTAAGCCCACTAAGCGCGGTAGTCTTTGTGTGCCGCCACCGCCTGGCAACAGTCCCAATTTTACTTCGGGCAAAGCCATTTTGGTGGATTTGTCATTACTGCAAACCCGCGCATGGCAAGCCAGTGCAATTTCCAGTCCTGCACCTAAACAATTGCCGTTTATCGCAGCCACGATAGGCTTTTTGGATGCTGCTACTTTGTTCAGAATAGCATGACCTTTACGTGTAATGGGTTCAAAGTCGCCCTTGTTTTTTACCTTTTGAAACATCTCAATATCCGCGCCGGCAATAAAATCTTTTTTCTTACTGTTGATGACAAAAGCTTTGATGGAATCGTCTTTATCTAATTCCGTAAAAACATCTTCAAAGAGCTGAATCAAATCAGGACCCACTTTGTTGATTTTTTCATTTTTCTGATCCATCCAGATAGTGCATACACCATTGGGAGATTTTTGTACAGAGATATAATCTTGTTGTCTCATAAATTGTTTATTTGTTTTTAGGCAATAGGCACTTGGCACGAGGCATAAGTGATTATGCAATTTTTCTTTGAATACTTGAAATTAATCCATTCAATAATTCTGAAATTTCTTCTAATAAATTTTGAAATTTTATGTATTTCTCAGAAGATAAATAGTTTAGTTTTTTTGAAATTAGTAGTAAAGTTTCAACTTTATAAACAGATCCTATTGAAATTTTAAGGAATTGAATATAGTTCTTTGCACTTGCTCTGCCATATCCTTCTGCCATATTTGAAGGAATTGAAACTACAGCTCTATTGAATTGGGATATCAACTTGAATTTTTCTGATTCTGGAAATGTCTTAGTAACTGTATATATACTTGTAACAAGTTCCATTGAATGCTGCCACAAAATTAGATTTTTATAAGTTACATTACTTTTAATCATAAAATTGCCTTGTTAAAATAACTATCAAAAAAAATTATATTATAACATATTACAAATCACAAATCACAAATCACTAATTGCTAATTACTAATTACTAATCCCACTTCTTAATCAACATCGCTGTGCCGTGTGCCCCTGCGGCGCAAGCGGCTAAGATGGCATATTTTCCACCTTGTTTTTGTATGCGGTTAGCAGCCATGGTGAGTAGTCTTCCTCCGGTAGCTCCAAATGGATGACCAATGGATAATGAGCCACCCCAAGCATTTATTTTTTCTTTTGGAATGCTGCCTACTGCCCCTTCATAACCTACATGCGATTTGCACCATTCTTCATTTTCCAAAGCTTTCAAGTTGGCAAGCACTTGTCCGGCAAATGCTTCGTGAATTTCCCAAACATCAATATCTTCCACTTTAAGCTTGTTTCTTTTCAAAAGTTCAGCTATGGAGTAGGCTGGTCCTAAGAGTAATTCATCATATAAATCAGCACCTGTAAATACATAGTCAACTAATTCTGCTTTAGGTTTTAAGCCTAATTCTTTTGCTTTCTCTTCTGATGTCAGTAATACGGCAGTTGCACCGTCTGTCAAAAAAGAAGCGTTTGCTGCAGTAATCGTACCCACATATTTATCAAAGGCAGGTTTTAGTTTTGAAATTTTATCGACAGTGGTATCACCGCGAACTCCATTGTCTTTAGAAATAGGCGTAAATTTAGGTGGTAACCGCACATCAATAATATCATCCATGTAACCGGCATCAAAGGCTTTGCCTGCATTTTGATGAGAGGCTGCTGCCAGTTCATCTTGTTCCTCACGGGTAACTCCGAATTTTTGAGCTAATATTTCACAATCCTGACCCATAGTTCGTCCGGTGATAAACTCAGCAACAGCAGGTCTGTCAGGAAGAAAATCATTGGGACGAAGCGTAGTAGCAAATTTCACATATTCCATCGGGCTCGACAGTTTTTGAGCTGCAAATAGTTTTTTGCGCATTTCTTTAGTATAGCCAATAGGCGTGTCAGAAGTGCACTCTGTGCCACCGGAGATGATTACATCTGCCCTGCCTAATTGAATGCTGTCCATTGCATTAGATATTGCCTGATTGGCAGAGATACAAGCTTGTTTCACGGTATTGCAAGGAGCTTTTACCGGAATTCCGGCGGTTACAGCGGCTTCACGGGCTACATTTTCTGTTTTTACGTTAGAAATAACATTTCCATATATTA
>DAOQII010000283.1:0-3071 GCA_035339455.1 Chitinophagales bacterium | reverse complement strand
TATATGTAGTTTCCGGTTTTCCGTTGATGATAAATTTTCCGTTTTCCATCTTTAAGGTATTGCCTTCGTGAGTGGTAATAATGTTGTAATAAAAATATATATTATCACTGCTGAGTGTGACTACTTCGCCTTTTTTAGGAATATGAATGGGCCCGTAATTGTCTAAATCCCATTTATAGCGAGCATAACCGCCACTACGCATGTCCATAGTATCATTTGGAAATAAAACAGAAAGTGTGGAGTCGTGATATTGATAAACATCATCTGCAGTATTGATGGGTTTTACTGAATCTACGTTGGGAAGTTTTTTAATGGCTGCAAGCTGCTCATCATTCAACAAGATAATAAAATGCGGATTGTTTACCATATCTGCTGTAAATTCTTGTTTCAACTCATCTAATGGTTTTACGGGTTGACCTAAGCCATCCATATACCTACCTAATAAAATATCTTTATACCAGTCGATTTTTAAATCAGCTAGCGACTCGATAGTGAAAGGTTTGTTTGTATAAATATCATAGGCAAACTGCATTTTGGAAAAATGAGGAACATGCTTGCCGTTAACAAATAATTCTCTGTCTTTTATCAAAATATCATCACCCGGAATTCCCACACAACGTTTTACATAGTTTTCGCGCTTGTCAACCGGTCTTTCGGGGTTTTCATAAGCATCACCGGGATAATTAAACACCACGATGTCATTATTTTTTATATCCTGCAAACCGGGTAATCTGAAATAGGGGAGTTCTATCAGCTTGGAATAAGCTTTTCCCATCCCGAAGGGCATCGTGTGATGAGCCAAAGGAAACGCAATAGGTGTCATGGGCACACGCGCGCCATAGTTAAGCTTGCTTACAAATAAGAAATCTCCTTCCAGCAAAGAACCTTCGAGCGAAGTGGTGGGAATTTTATACGCTTCGATAACGAAAAAACGAATGATAGTAGCTGCTACAAAAGCAAATAAAAGTGCATCAGCCCATTCGCGTCCCATACTTCTATTCTTCTTAGGTTCACCATCGGGAGTATGAGCGGGACCTTCATATTTTAAATCTGGAAAAAATCCAACAACTAAAAAATAGAGCGGACTGAACATAATAGCAAAGAAATGGTGAATGAAATTTCTTTTGCCAAATGAATTACAAATATCCGGCACCCAGGTTAATCCAAAAAGCATATTGATATAGGGAACTAAACCCCAATAAGCTTGTTTTTTAGGTCTTCCGATGATTTCCATCAATGTGAAATCCTGTGTAAGCGGAATGAATACATGGAATGGGTTTTTTCCGGCTTTTTTATACCAGTTGAATAATGGAAAATGCAGAACGTAAAACAGTACATAAAAGTAAACTAAACTGAGCATATATTTTTTTTATTGAATAAGTGATTAAAGGTAAGCATATCTTACAATATCATGGTGAAGAAATGTTAAATGCCTTATTTTGAAAAGCCCAACACATCTTCCATGCTGTACACGCCTTTTCTGCCAATCAGCCATTGTGCAGCGGTAAGTGCCCCTCCGGCAAAACCTTTGCGGGAATGGGCAGTGTGTATCAATTCTATTTTGTCTATTTCATTTTCATAAGTAATGCTGTGTGTACCCGGAACGTCAGGTTCTCTTTTAGAAATAATACTCAATATAGCCTCGTTGTCAGATGCATTATTTTCCCATTCTTTTTTGCGTGCTAATCTTTTCAGAATATCTAATGCAGCATGCAATGCCGTGCCACTTGGAGCATCTTTCTTTTCGGTGTGGTGTATTTCTTCCAAAATAACATCGTAGTCAGTTTGCTTATTCATAATTTCTGCCAGATAGCGGTTGACTTCAAAAAAAATATTAACGCCAATACTGAAATTCGGAGCAAATAAAAATGATTGATTAGTTTTTATAGCAATGTCTTTAATTTCCGGAAGTTGTTCTGTCCATCCTGTTGAGCCGACTACCACAGGAATGCCGGCTTCAAAACACCATTTTATATTCTCAACAGCGGTGTGCGGTGAGGTAAATTCTATAGCAACATCTACCGCACGCAATTCATCCAGTGTAATAGTAGGTCTGTTGTCAATATCCACAATTAAGGATACATCATAAAAGTTGTTGCCAGCTTTTTCATTTTTTTCTTTCGCTAATGCATGTATGGTTTGTCCCATTTTGCCATAACCGATTAATGCAATTTTCATCTTGTATAATTTTAGAGCAACTCGTTGACGAATTACGTTATTTCAGTGTCAAATTTAAACTTAATCCCGTATAATATTGATTGCCTACCGTGTTAATTTTAGGTGCAATTTGCAGAGAGAGATTATCAGAAATATCAAACTTGCTCATGTGCGCATCTACTGCGGCATCGAGGATAGCCAAGCCCCAGATAAAAATGGTAGCAAAGGATGCGAGTTGCGTGTTTTTGCGGTAATAATCGCGGTAAGTTTGTAATTCTGTAGGACCAAGCTGGTTGTAAGGTTCCGGAATGGGACGATTGTTGAGTGTATCTCGTAAATAGCCGTTAAACATTTTAAGTTGTTTGCCCTGTGAAACGACAAAATACAAACCGCCGCCTAAAAGCCCGTAAACAATGGGCAGTTTCCAGTATTTGCGCATATATATTTGTCCTAAACCCGGGCAGGCTAAACCATACAAGGCTGCTTTTTTCGCAGTTTTTTGAGTTTTCGCTGTGATTTTTTCCTTGCCAAATTTATTGGTTATTGCTTTCTTTTGCTGCGCTGAATCTGACAACTGGTGTACTTGTTTTTTTGTTCGCTTAAATTCTTTAGCTGAGGAAGTTACGGTATCATGTGCATTAGTTTTAATAATGCTGTCAATGGCAAGCGAATCGAATTTGAAACCGGAGGCGAGAGTAACAGAGGAATCCGAATCGATCATAGTTTGCGCAGGCAGCCAAAGGCAACACATAACAAGAATACAAACAGATGCGATTTTTTTCAATGTGATTTATTCGGACACAAATATAAAAAAGAAAGCTTGATTTTGTTAGTCAAATGCCTGGAGCAGTATGTAAGGGATAAGTGTAAAGTAGAAAGTGAATAACATACAGTTTTGTTGTGATAAATATGAT
>DAOQII010000282.1:0-3148 GCA_035339455.1 Chitinophagales bacterium | reverse complement strand
AGTCACCATATCCCAGCCGGAAACAGGCTCTTTGTCTTCAGTACCATCTTTATATTTGCCTTTATATGCATTTTTTACATCGACCAACTGATAATTGTAGCCCTTTTCACCTCGCAATAGGCTGTCATAATAACGCTCTACGCCTGTAGTGCCCATATAATCACCCAGCTCATATTCTCCATTCGATTTTGCAATCATGTCTTCTGTTACTTCACTTAAATATCCGAATACAGCAGCGCCGGAATGATAAGGATAACGCCTTACAGTTCTAAGCTGATAGGTAAATGAAGGAAACTGAAATAAATGTTCTTGAAATACTGCAAAGGTCTGGGCATCTACTAATTTGATGAAAGGGGTTGGTTTATTTGGTGTAGTTCTGCTGATTTCATCCAGCTTTTTTCTGACAAATTCTATCTGTGTATTCAGTAAAGAACACAATAAAGCCGTATCTAAATTTTTTGTTTTGTTCATTTGAATCAGTATGTCGTATACCGCATCATTGTAAACCAAGACCTTGCCATGACGGTCAACAATTAAACCTCTTGAGGGATAAACAACTTGCTTTTTTATCACATTGTCTTTCGCCATTGATTTATAAGTTGGCGATAACACTTGCAAAAATAAAAGCCGTACTAATAGTATTGTCGCAACTATATAAATAGCTTTTTCTAAAATGCCGCTCTCGTTACCTCTTTGCATGTACTAATCCTGAAATTACTCTTTTGTATTCCGCATAAAAAATAAACTTATCAACCACACAATAAATAACGAAGCGAAAAGGCTTAATATTGTTTTAAATAACGTGTGGAAGAAATTTGTAAACCCAAATGCTTCAAGATAAAAGAAGCATAAATGGTGGATTGAAAACAGGATAAGTGTATAATAAAAATACCAGGTAATACCTTGTTTATTGAGCGTAGGCACATCCAGTTTGTCCCATCCCGATTTAGGTTGGAATGTGTCAAGTACATAGCTTCGCAAATAGGCAATGAGCAAAATTGATACTGTATGCAATCCACCGCCATCACTGAATAAATCTATCATGATTCCCAAAGTGAACGCACTCAATAAAACAATAGATCTGTTTGTAAATACAGGCAATAATAATACAGCCAACGGATAAATCATGATATAAATGCGACCAAAAGGCAATTGATTAAATAAAAATACCTGTAATACAAAAAGTATGACAAAACGAAAAATATTATTTAAAATAAATTTATTGTTCATCTTGTATAAGTCGTTGTAATGAGTCCAGCTCGTTCTTTTTTGTATTTTTTACAATGTACACATAGCTTAATGATGGAATGTCATTAGACGGTTTTATTTTAATATCCAAAAATCCTGTGCTGTTATCTGGCTTGAATTCCATAACCGTACCCACCATCAAATCAGGTGGAAATATGGAAGAAAACCCTGCCGTTACAATCGTATCATTTTTTTTAATTGGTATAGTTTTACTCATATTTCGCACTTCCAGTACAAACGGATTTTTTCCGCTCCAGTCTAAATTTCCTAATGCGTTGGAGTTTTTATGTCTCACACTGACAAATGACTTTTTACTGATTACGGACATGACTAGTGCATAATGTGCTGATAAGTTGGTGACTACACCCACTACACCATTACTGCTGACTACACCGTTTCCTTTATGAAGGCCATCATCGCTGCCTTTGTTAATGGTGATATAATTATAAGATTTGTTCACCGTATTGTTTACAATTTTAGCAGGTATGTAATTATACGTATATAAATCTGATTCAAGTGGCAATACAGTATCTTTAATGTATTTATCCTGATAAATGATTTGAGAACGCAAACGTGCATTTTCAGCTGACAATATCTTGTTGTTTTTTCCTGAATTGACGAAAGACGAGATGCTGTTAGACCAGGATAAAAATTTACCGCTTATGGAGTTAGACGTGTTGAGTAAAGCAACTTCCTGATATTTATGCGATTTAAACACTAAGCTTAAAGCAAAAATTTCTAAGACCAGAAAAAGCAGGAGTACATGAAAACGGGTAAACAGATAAATTATGCCACGCATGGGATTAACTCATCAAAATAGCACGGTAACGGTCTCTTTCTTTAAGTGCTATGGCTGTACCGCGAACAACAGCCCGAAGCGGATCTTCAGCAACACGTACCGGCAATTTGGTTTTCATGGCAATACGCTTATCCAAACCACGAAGCAAAGCACCACCTCCTGTAAGATAGATACCCTTTCTGTAGATATCCGATGCCAGCTCAGGCGGTGTAGATTCAAGTGCTTTCATAATAGCTTCTTCAATCTTTGAAATAGATTTATCCAATGCTCCGGCAATTTCAGTATACGATACGGTTACTTGTTTCGGAATTCCGGTTAACAAGTCACGACCGTGAACGGCATAATCTTCAGGGGCATTTTCCAAATCCTGCAAAGAAGAACCTACATGTATTTTTACTTGCTCTGCTGTTCTTTCTCCAATTAAAATATTATGTTGACGACGTATATATTCAACAATATCCATAGTGAAATTATCTCCCGCTACGCGGATAGATTGGTCCGTTACAATTCCAGATAAAGCAATCACGGCGATATCCGTAGTACCGCCACCGATGTCGATAATCATATTCCCTTCAGGTAACTCTACGTCTAGACCAATACCCAGTGCACCGGCCATCGGTTCAAATATCAAATAACGTTCGCGCGCATTGGCATGTTCTGCTCCCTCAAATACGGCTCTTTTCTCCACCTCAGTAATACCGGATGGTATACAAAGAACCATTGTAAGTGAAGGACGAAACCATTTGTTGGAGTCGCTAATCATACCGATAAAACCGCGTAACATAGCTTCGGCAGCAGAGAAATCTGCGATTACGCCATCTTTCAACGGGCGTATTGTTTCGATATTAGCATGCGTTTTTTCATGCATCATCATGGCCTTTTTGCCTACAGCAATATATTGTTCTGTTTTTTTATCGCGAGCTACAATAGAGGGCTCATCCACCACTACTTGATCTTTATACATAATCAAGGTATTGGCAGTACCTAAATCGATAGCAATTTCTTTATTGAGAAAACTGAATAATCCCATTTTCTATAGTTCTTTTCTTATGCACTGAATAAAGGGCAAATGTACAATTTATAAACGATATTCGGGATGTA